>NZ_LWHG01000032.1 GCF_001625445.1 Haladaptatus sp. R4
GTTTGCCGCGCAGTTGGGTGAGCGGGCCACCTGGCAGCAGTCGGATCATGCCGAACGTGAGCGTCACGACCAGCCACAGTGTGAAGATCGCTCGTCCCGTCCGTTTCAAATAATAGTTGACCATATTTTTGATGTAGTAGGCTTCCTAGTATTATAATAGTATGTACCAGTGTGTTACTTGCCCGAATAGTTCATCTTACCCATCCGTGGGAGCCAGCTCTCGGGCCATCGGACTTTGGACGCATCCGAGCCCTCTTCGGGGATATCCCACACGTCCCCGGTGAGGAACGACTGGGTCTGTTTCTCCGCGATGGGGAGCATCGGAAGGTCCTGGTTCGTCACCCACGCCTGTTCGACGGCGATCGTTTTGACCTTCGAATCCGAGGTCGCGTGTGACATCTCCTTCAGGCGTTCCGACGGATTGACCGTCAACTCGCCCGATCCGCTCCGCTTCGGCACCGTCACCGTCCCGTGTTTTCCGCCGCGGTCCTGATTCGCCGGTGGGTAGTTGTACGTGAACCCGCGGTAGTTCTCCAGCATCATCTGGCGCAACGAGAAGTACGGGAACGTCGCTTGGCCACCACCGGGAAGCCAACTGCCGGAGGCGAGGACGAAGTTGCCGTTCGGCCACACCTGGCCTTGGAGATTGCCGAAGCTCCGACCGTCCATGCTCGACTTGAACCCGAAGCTCTTGAGCTGGTCGACGACGGTCTGGGTCGCCGTCACCCAGTCCGACCAACCGGACGGCACCTGAACGGGGAGGTTGACGATGTCTCCGTCGCTGTCGTGCCACTTGCCACCCTGTTTCTCGTAGCCCGCGTCCTTCAGGACTTTCGCAGCCTTGTCGGTCTTCGATTCGGCCTTCCCGTAATCCGTAAAGTCGCTCCGCGCGTCGCCGATCCACTTATCGACCGCAGTCGAGGCGATTCCGGCGGAGAGTTCGGCAGGCTTCTTCGAGGCGGGTCCGGCGTTCTTCACGATAGCGTCGCGGTCGAGGACGTACGCGATGGCCTGCCGAACCGCCCGGTCGCCCGCGTGTTTATGATCGAACTGCGGCACGAGTCCGTAGCCGACGCCGGATGGGAACTTTATCTGTTGCCAGCTTTTCGGCAACTGTTGGAGGATGTGCGGTGGCGTGAACGCGGTCGCAACCGAATCGATCCGGTTGGATATCATCGCGTTGTACACCGACTGGTTCCCGTCCATGTACAGGTACGAGTACGTCTTGAAATTGATCTTGTCCGAATCGGGATGGTCGTCGCGGCGCTCCGTCACCACCTGCTGTTGACTGGTGCTCTTGAACGCGAACGGTCCGCTCGCGACGGGGTCCCGCCACGCGAAGTTCTGGAGTTTGTGCAGTCCCTGTTTCTCGTCCTTCTCGATTTCGTCCAGATACTTCCCGAAGACGCTCTTTTTCTGCTGAACGAAGTTGTTGCTGAGCACCTGGAACTTGACGATGGTCTGGTTGACCGGTTGCGAGAAATGCATGACGACGGTTGAGTCGTCCTTCGCCTCGATGGACTTCGTGTAGTCGCTGTATCCCGAACCGGTCTTCATCCCGAGTTTGAGTTGGGTGACGATGTCGTCGGCGGTCACGTCGTCACCGTCCGCCCACGTCAGACCCTTTCGGAGTTTCATCGTGAACGATTTGTCGCCGAACGACCAGTCGGAAATCGCGTACGGGACGAATTCGTTCTTCCCGAGGTTGTACTGTGCGAAGCGGTCGAACAGGAGGTTCTGTGACGCCTGTGCGTAACTCGACGGGTTCGACGGGTTCCACTGGATGTTCGTCGGCACCTGGTTCACGCGGCTGATGTGCTGGACGTCGTGGATGTTGCTTCCGTCGCCGTCTCCCCCTCCGCTCCCGTCGCCGTTATCACCGTCGTTCGACCCGTTACCACTGCATCCTGCCAATGCGGCCGCACCGGCCGTTCCTGCCACCGTAAGAACGTGCCGACGGCTACATACGTCACTATAGCTCATAGAGCGGTCTCTCATGGTCCAATAAAACCAGCACAGTGATTATAGATAAATGTTTCCACACCATCAACCATTATTCTCTTTTCATTGTGGAGAGACGAACTGAAACAGCATGACGACCTCATTTGCTTCCCATCGGAACTGTTTGCAAACTTTCTTGCCCCGAAGGGGCAATACGGTGGTATGAACAGCTACGATCGGTTCTGGGAACTCGTGTACGGCGCACGAAGATATCTGCAGTTGGTCCTCTTTTTCCTGCTGTTCCTGCTCGTGCTCTCGGGAGTCGCCCTCGTGTTCGGACAGTCGGAGGCGGCGTCGGCCACGATGCTCCTCTTAGATATCATCCTCGTCCTCGCCCTCGGTGCCGTCACCCTCGTCATGCACTGGTACAGCACCAAACGCCACATCCAGAATCGACAGTGAGCGGATTTCGGGGGCGCTTTTCACTGCTCTTCGTTTTCACTTCCCTTTGTAGTTCATCTTGCCACGACGCGGAAGCCACGTGTGCGTCCACCGCACCTTGGAGACGGTCGCTCCCTCCTTCGGAACGTCCCACTGGTCGTCGGTGAGGAACACCTGCGTCTGTTTCTCCGCGACGGGGAGTATCGGGAGGTCCTGGTTCGTCACCCACGCCTGCTCGGTTGCGATCGTTTTGACCTTCGAATCCGAGGTCGCGTGTGACATCTCCTTCAGGCGTTCCGAGGGGTTGACCGTCAACTCACCCGACCCACTCCGCTTCGGCACCGTCACCGTACCGCGCTTCCCGCCACGGTCGGGGTTCGCTGGCGGGTAGTTGTACGTGAATCCGCGGTAGTTCTCCAACAACATCTGGCGCAGCGAGAAGTACGGGAACGTCGCCTGTACGCCGCCCGGAAGCCAACCGCCGGAGGCGAGGACGAAGTTGCCGTTCGGCCACACCTGGCCTTGGAGATTGCCGAAGCTCCGACCGTCCACGTTCGATTTGAACCCGAAGCTCTTGAGTTGATCCACGACGGTCTGGGTCGCCGTCACCCAGTCCGACCACTCCGACGGGACTTGTACGGGGAGGTTGACGACGTCACCGTCGCTGTCGTGCCACGTGCCACCCTGTTTCTCGTAGCCCGCGTCCTTCAGGACTTTCGTAGCTTGTCAGTCTTCGATTCGGATTTTCCGTAATCCGTGAAGTCGCTCCGCGCGTCACCCAACCACTTGTCCAGCGTGTCGGACGCGAGTCCGGCGGAGAGTTCCGCTGGCTTCTTCGAGGCGGGTCCGGCGTTCTTCACGATGGCGTCGCGGTCGAGGACGTAGGCGATGGCCTGTCGAACCGCCCGGTCGCCCGCGTGTTTATGATCGAACTGCGGCACGAGTCCGTAACCGACGCCGGACGAGAACTCCACCTGTTGCCAGGTATCCGGCAACTGGTCGACGATGCGTTTGGGCGCGAATACGGCACACGCGTCTATCTGGTTCGACGTCATCTGCTGGTGGACGGCCTCGTTGCCGCCGCCGATGTACCGGAAGACGTACTTCTCGAAGTTGATCTCGTCGGAATCGGGGTGGCCGTCACGGCGCTCCGTGACCAACTGCTGTTGACTGGTGCTCTTGAACGCGAACGGTC
The DNA here is from genome assembly GCF_001625445.1 of Haladaptatus sp. R4. Taxonomy (NCBI): domain Archaea; kingdom Methanobacteriati; phylum Methanobacteriota; class Halobacteria; order Halobacteriales; family Haladaptataceae; genus Haladaptatus; species Haladaptatus sp. R4. The sequence continues at coordinate 3,578 of NZ_LWHG01000032.1, forward strand.
CGCTCGCGATCGGCTCTTTCCACGCGAAGTTCTGAAGCTTCCGCAGACCGTTCTTCTCGTTCTTCTCGATTTCGTCCAGATACTTCCCGAAGACGCTCTTTTTCTGCTGGACGAGGTTGTTGGCGAGGACGTGAATCTTGACGATCGTCCGATTGACCGGTTGCGAGAAATGCATGACGACGGTCGAGTCGTCCTTCGCCTCGATGGACTTCGTATAATCGCTGTAGCCGGTTCCGGTGTGCATTCCGAGTTTCAGTTGGGTGGCGATGTCGTCGGTGGTCACGTCGTCACCGTCCGCCCACGTCAAGCCGTCCCGGAGTTTCATCGTGAACGATTTGTCGTCGAACGACCAGTCCGTGATCGCGTACGGGATGAACTTCCCTTCCCCGTGGTTGTACTGTGCGAAGCGGTCGAACAGGAGGTATTGGGACCACTGTGCGACGCTCGATGGATTGGACGGGTTCCATTGGACGTTCGTCGGAACCTGATTGATGCGACTGACGAGTTGAACGTCGTAAATCCCGTCGCCGTTTCCGCTGCCGTTTCCATCGCCGGACCCGTTTCCGTCGCCGTTCGAGTTGCCGTTACACCCGGCGAGGGAAGCGACGCCGACGGTTCCCGCCATCGTGAGAACGCGCCGACGGCTAACTACGTTACCGTACCTCGTTGATTCGTCTCTCATAGCGCATTCGATTCAAAATAGGGAAAGTAGATAAATATTCGCACGGCACTGGCCGGAACCCCCATTCCGAGATTCATTCCGCCGATGACTCGTCGGCCAGCCAGTCTACCGTCGCGTAAGCGATGGACCGAATATCCTCGTCGAGCGGCGCGTCGCCGTCGGCGAACTCCCGAAGCGGATCGACGGCTGACGGATCGCCGATGTGACCGAGCGCGGAGACGGCGTGAACTTGCACGGCTCTATCCGGCGTCGCCAGTCGATCACACAGCGGCGCAACCGCGTCGGCCACGGCGTCCGGATGCTCCTCGCTGATGAAGCTGATCGCGCCGACGCTCGCCGACAGCACCGCCCCGGAACCGTCGCGGACGAGCGAACACAACCGTGATGCGTGCGGAAGGACGGCCGCGGCGTCGATGCTCGCCACCTCGTAGACGACGTTCGCCACGACGGTTCGCGCGGTGGTCTGTCGTTCCATCTCCTCCCTCGAAACGCTGGCGAGGTGTTCCCGTGCCTGCGTGTTAGGGGCAGCGGTGGCATCCTCGACCGGGTCCGTCGGCTCCGTCGCCATCACCGCCACGAGTTCGTCGGCGTACGGGACGAACCATTCGGCGTGACCGACCGCCAACACGCGAACGACGTCCGCCGCCAGCGCCGGGATCAACGGGGTTTCGTGGGTCAGCAGGGAGAGGAGGTCGGGAATCGCGTCCCGAACAGCCGAGGGGGTGTCGTCCGCGACGGCAGCGAGGATCAACAGCGACTCCCTGAGCACGACGATCCGCTCGTCGTCGAGAACCGTCACGAGCGTCGGAATCAGCGGTTCGACGGTTTCGAGGTCGTCCGCGGCGAGCGCCGAGACTATTTGCGCCGTGTGGGTCCGCACGAGGTTCTCCTCGCTTCGGAGTCCCTCCCGAAGGGTGTCGATTTCCACGTCGTCGGCCGAGACCGTTTCCGGGTCGAGTTCCATCAGTTGGTCGTGATCGCCCGTCATTCGACCGAATACAACGAACCTCGGGTGAAATACGTGACGGTCGCTCGACTCCGCTCAGTCGAGCAGTTCGTCCAGACGGCGCGCGATTCCCCGTCCGATGGCTTCCATCCCGGCGTCGCCGGGGTGGAGGACGTCGGCCGTCAGCGCCGTCGGTTCCATCAGGTCCTCGCCCGCGATGACGTGCAAATCGTCGTGCGGCGAGTCTGCGACGATGGCCCGCAGTGTCGAGCGAAACGCCGCCGCGCGCTCCGCATCGTCGCCGCGAATCACGTCCGCGTGGTACGGAAACAGCGTCACGCAGGCGACCGGGCGGTTCGGATGTGCGTCGGCGACCGCATTCACGAGCATGCTCGCACGTTCGCGGAACTGTGCGAGCGTGAACCCTCGGTTCGCCATGTTCACCGAGAGGGCGAGGGTGGCGACGTCCCAGTCGTCGCGCCCGGCGAGGTGCTCGCCCATCGCGGGTTCGCAGAACGCCGACCCCGAACAGCCCAGGTTCAGCGCGTCGAGGCCGAGCCCTCGGGCGACGCGAGCGACGTACGTCAGATGCGTCGCCGAAGCCGATGCACCCTCCGTGATGGAGGTTCCGTAGGCGAGATAGCGGCGGTCGGGGAGTTCGTCGGCGTCGGGCGGTCGCAGTCGCCCGAAACGCCGTGGATGGCGACCGGTACCCACGCCTCGAATCGAAGCCGACAGACGCGGGGGGAGAACGCTCCGGCCCGGGTCGTCGCGTCGTCGAGAAGGGGAATCCGCTCCGGGATGGCGAACTCGAACGTCGTCGGCGTCGGGCCGAGTTCGAGCGGCTCGGACGGCTGAAATTCGCCCCAGAACGGCCGGAAGACGGTCGTTTCGGCCGCCGAGAGCGTCACGGAGACGACGGTGTCGTCGCGCTCGGGAACGAACCGAACCTCACAGCCGGTCGGGTGGCGGAGCCGCTCGCGGGCATCGACGTTCAGGTTCGCTCCGACGGACGCCGGAACGCGGCACAGTCGGTCACCGGTTTCGGTGGTTTCGGCGGTTCCGTCCGTCCCGGCAGTCCCATCGGTTCCCGCTCCCCCGTCCACCCAGTCGGCGGGGACCGTTTCGGCGACGTTGTGCAACGAGACGCTCGGATACGTATCGGAGTGCATGTGAATTGGTACCACCTTGGTGGAAGCGGATGATAAGTGTGTGAGAAACGGGTGGCGTTCGCCGGAGGGTTTTTCCTCCCGCTCATCGTGGAGAATAGTATGTCCAGCAGATCACCCGACAGCGTCGGCGTCCAAAGCGTCGTGTTCAAATCCCGGTCGCTCGCGGACCTCCTCGACGCGCTCGAAGACACCGATATCGACTCCCTCGAACTGTGGGGCCACCACCTCTCGCCCGAAAACGACGACGCGACCATCGCGGCGGGGAAGGAACGCATCGAGGATTCTTCCGTGGAGATTTGCGGCTACGGCGTCGTGGACCTCGAAGACACCGGCGAGGCGCGTGAACACTTCGAGTTCGCCGAGGACCTCGGCGCGGGGTACATTACCGTCAATTACCCGCCAGCGCGGGACGACGTGACCGAGGAACTCGTCGAACTCGCCGAGGAGTTCGACCTCGACGTCGGCATCCACAACTACTCGACCGTCCACCACGACGACCTCTCGACGGTGTTCTCGGACATCGATGACGTTCGGTCGGTGCTCGACCGATACGACCACCCCCGACTCGGCGTCTGCATCGACACCGGCCACTTCCTCGTGATGGACGAGTCGCCGGACGAAGTGATTTCGGCCTTCGGCGACCGAATCGTCGCCGTCCACCTGAAGGACACCAGCGACGACGAGATCGAGGACCTGCCCGGTGCCGGAACGCTCGACCTCCCGACCGTTCTCGGCCTCCTCGACGAACACGCGAACGTGGACGCGCCGCTCGTGATCGAGTACGAACTGCCCGACGACCGCGTGCTCAACGCGCTTCGTGAGGCCGGGAATAACATCCGAACCGCCGCCGAGCAGTAACCATTCACTTTTTTCGAAGGACGACCGCAACGAGCGATGAAAACGATTCCGCGTGGATCACTGACAGCGGTCAGCGGTCACAGTCCGTGGTCATAGTCAGCGGTCAGCGCTCGGCGCTCTCCAGTAGTCCTTTCATGTAACCGACCGCGAAGAGGCGGCCGTTCATCTCGTAGCCGGGGTTTTCGTTGGGTTCGCCCACCATCGTCGGCACGTGATCCGGGCGAATCGGGCCGTCGAAGCCGACGTCCGCGTAGGCTTCCATCGCGGCGAGCATGTCCGTCGGACCGTCGTCGTGCCACGTTTCCACGAAGCCGTTTTCGGTCCGTTCCACGTCGCGGAAGTGCACGAAGTTGATGCGGTCGCCGAAGCGGCGGATGGTCGCCGGGATATCGACCCCCATCGCGGCGAAGTTGCCCTGACAGAACGTGATGCCGTTGTATTCGCTGTCGTAGCAGTCGAGCACGCGCTCGTAGGCGTCGGGGGAGTTGATGATGCGCGGCATCCCGCGAACGTCGGCGATTGGCGGGTCGTCGGGATGCAGTGCCAATTTCACCCCCGCCTCCTCGGCGACGGGGACGACTTCGGCGAGGAAGGATTCGAGGTTCGTCCAGAGTTCCTCGGCCGTCGTGTCCGCCGCGGCGGGGCGTGGACCGCGCCGCATGAGTTCGTCGTCGTAGGCGGAGGTGCGCGAGTCGCCACGAGCAGGGACGGTCGTCGACGTCCGCGCCCATCGCAGTCCGGCCATCCAGTCGTAGCAGACGACCTGGATATCGAGCGTTCCGAGGTTTCGCAGTAGAGTTTTGAACCGAGATATTTCCTCGTCGCGTCCGTCGGTCGCCAGACGCGTCGCGTCCGTGAGCGGGACCCCGCCCTCGAACGCGGCGATTTCGAGGCCGTGGTCCTCGAAACGGGTCTTCATCCGCAGGAGTTCGTCGAACTCGTAGGGACGACTCCCGTCGCCGAGTTCGAGCGTGTGGACCACGACGTGTTCGATTCCGATCTGTGCGGCCTGTTTCCACCGTTCACAGGGTTCGGGCGGAAGCACGAGTGCAGGTTTGATAGGGGTCACCGGTTTCAATACTCGCGGCCGGGACCGAAATAGTATCGATTGGCGGGGGTTTGATAACCGCGGGGAGGGGAAGAATTATATCGTCGCATCGGAATTCAGTAGCCAGTATGCAGACAGCCACCCTTAGTGGGAGCTGGGAGTTTCGACGCCACGGTAGCGAAAACTGGCACAAGGCAACCGTTCCCGGCGGGATATACGGCGATCTACTGAACTCGGATCTGATCGACGACCCGTACGAACGGGACAACGAACTGGACGTGCAGTGGGTCGGGGAATCCGACTGGGAGTATCGCCGGACGGTCACCCTCGACGGGGAGTTCTTCGACCACGAACGGATCACCCTCCAGTGTGACGGTCTCGACACCGTCGCGACCGTCACCGTCAACGGCGACGTCGTCGGCGAGAGCGATAACATGTTCCGGGGGTACGAGTTCGACGTCGCCGACGCCCTGACGGCCGGGGAGAACGAGATTCGCGTTCGATTCCGCTCGCCGGTGGAGTACGCCGCGAGCGCTCGGCGGCGTTCCCATACGACGTTCCGACGCTCCGCTACCCCGTGGACCAACCCGCCCGGAACTTCATCCGGAAGGCCCAGTGTCACTTCGGGTGGGACTGGGGGCCGTGTCTCCCGACGGTCGGCATCTGGCGCGACATTCGATTGGTCGCCCATTCCTCGCCGCGAGTCGAGTACGTGACGCCGGTACAACGCCACCGACCGGGAGCGGTCGAACTCGACGTTCGGGTCGGCCTCACGGTCCCGACGGCTGGCGAGTACACCGTAACGGCGGCGGTCGATGGAGCGGTCGAAACCCGGGAGGTGGCGCTCGATTCCGACGACGAAATCGAACTGTCGCTGACCGTCGAGGACCCCGACTTGTGGTGGCCGTCCACGCACGGGGACCAACCGCTGTCCGACCTCGACGTGACGGTCGAGGGCGCGGAATCCCACTCGGTGACCGAGCGGATCGGGTTCAGAGAAATCGAACTGGTCCGCGAACCGGACGAGGACGGCGATGGCGAGGGGTTCCATTTCCGCGTGAACGGCGAACCGATTTTCGCCCGCGGTGCGAACTGGATTCCGGCGGACGCCCTCTATCGAAACGCGACGACCGAGGTCTACGACGACCTGCTGTCGAGCGCCGTGGACGCGAACATGAACGCGATTCGCGTGTGGGGCGGCGGGTACTACGAACGTGACGAGTTCTACCGACTGTGCGACGAGAAGGGGTTGCTCGTCTGGCAGGATTTCATGTTCGCCTGTGCGCAGTACCCGGCCGACGACGAGTTCGTGGCGTCGGTCGAGGCGGAAGCGCGCTATCAGGTTCGTCGCCTCTCCTCGAACCCCTCGGTCGCGCTCTGGTGTGGTAACAACGAACTGGAAGTCGGCGTCGAGAGTTGGTTCGCGGACAGCGAGAACATCGACCGGTTGGAAGCCGACTACGACCGGTTGTTCCGTGGGACGCTGAAGGACGTCGTGGACGAGGAGGACCCCTCGCGCCCGTACTGGTCGGCCTCGCCGTCCAGCGGTCCCGACCGTGTCGATCCGGAAAACGAGAACCGCGGCGACATCCACTACTGGGGTGTCTGGCACGAGGGAAAGCCGTTCTCGGCGTTTCAGGAAACCGAACCGCGGTTCGTCTCCGAGTTCGGCTACCAATCGTTCCCGTCCGTCGAAACCGTAGCCGACGTCGTTCCGGAGGACCAACACAATCCGACCGCGCCGCTGATGGAACACCACCAGCGCAACGAGGGAGGGAACAAGCGCATCCTGCAACGGATGGCCGACCACTTCCGGATGCCGTCGAACTTCGACGATTTCGTCTACCTGAGTCAGATTCAACAGGGGATGGCGATCCGAACCGCGGTCGAACACTGGCGTCGGTTGAAACCCCACTGCATGGGGGCCATCTACTGGCAGCTCAACGACCTCTGGCAGTGCGCCTCGTGGTCGTCGGTCGAGTACGGCGGCGGGTGGAAAGCGCTCCACCATATGGCCCGCCGGTTCTACGCCCCGACGCTGCTTTCGATGGTCGAGGACGGGGACGACCTCGAACTGTGGCTCACGACCGACGGCACCGAGTCGTTCTCCGGAACGGTCGCCGTCGAAGCCGTCACGATGGACGGAAAGCGACTGTTCAAGGGGGAGTTCGACACGGAAGGAGGAAAAAGCGAAAGCGTCCGCATCGGTCGCGTCGATATCGAGGACGCGCTCGGCGACGCCTCGCGCGCAGACGTGCTGTTTCGGGCGACGCCGCTCGACTTCGAGGCTCGCCCCGCGTTCCACTTCCTCGTTCCGTACAAACGGCTCTCGCTGCCGGACGCGGCGGTTGAACTGTCGATGTCGGAGTCGGACGGGGAACTCACCGTCAGCGCGTCGGCCGCCGCGCTCTTCGTCGAGTTGCAGGACGACCGCGGCGGGCGGTTCGGCGACAACTACTTCCACCTCGCTCCGGGCGAGGAACGGACGGTCGGATACGAAATCGATGGAACCGCCGACGGGAAAACGGTCGAGGAATCGATTTCGGTCTGTCACCTCGCGGAAACGTACTGAGTTAGGGCTTCGACAGTCGTGGCGTGGTGACGGAGCGGTCGTCCCGACTCCGTCTCGGCACTCGGTACTCGGCGCTCCGCGGCAATGTGATCAGTACCGAGATATCCCGTTACGGCTCCGCTACTCCGGAGGATAACGCGCCTGTGATCACGGAAAGCCATCGTCCGAGGCCGACGGACGACAGTAGCCGCCGTATTTTATGTCGGATTGGGGACAAGATCGTGGCCACGGGACGAATCACGACCGCCGAATGGGCACGGGATGGAAGCGGAGGAAGTGCCGTACTCACAGGATCGTTTGATTATTTCAAACAACGTGTGGTCGCACAGCCAGCGCCGTCGATTCGAGGGCGGTATAGCGTGGGAACTGAGGAGGCGACGATACGTACCAAGACCGCTTCGACGGGTTTGTTCGTTCGAAGAGTGGCGAACGGGACGCGTTTCCGAGACGGGACCCGTGGACGAACGGGGTTTGACATGGTCAACCAAAAGGAGACAATACACGAGTTGGTTTGAGTTGGTCAAACAATACAGATCGAAATCCGGGACGAAGCGAAGCGCCAGCGGAACAACGAACGGAAGCGTCAGGTGTATTCGGCCGATTAGGAGAGCCAACCGGAAAGCCATTACATAAATATGGTTGTAACAGCTGAGATCAGTTGATCAAACGGACGAACGGTATCGAGGCGAATTTCGTTTGATCTGATCAAATATACCGGTCGCACACCGTTGCGTCGGGACAACCACTGTCGGTCACGACCGGCATCGATCGCGTGCCCCCACCGATGTTGAAGACGATCGGGATCGAACTGAGCTTTACATTATTATGCTTGTAAATATACGGGTGGGAACCTCCCACACCAAGGAAACACGAACAGATATTGTATGTTGATTTACATGAAAGGCAATATATGAATTTGGGTAATTATCAACTGCCGTATATTTCCGGCCGGTACTTGGAACCGAAACCACACCTGACGAAAAGAGAACGACGAAATGATATTACCGATGGACATTCTCACACCACACGAGTGGAGATCTAAATTTATTATTTGCAGAGCCGTAAGAAGCCACATATAGCGACTTTGAGCGCAGGAGAAGCCCACAACCGGTTCAGGACGTTGGATTCCGAAATTAACGGTAATAATAACACCTCGTCGATCGACGGAAACCGTGTGTGTATCACCGATTTTGCCGATTCAAAAACGCGACCGGAAAACACTCCGGGGGATCATCGTGGTCAGCAACAGAGAAAAGAAAGGGATCGAACCGGTTATTCCGTCCGTTCCGATTCCGATTGACGGCCGAGCAGTTTCATAAAACCCATGTGCGAAAGATTAGCACGCGAAAAGTACCGCCGAGCACGTTGCATCCGAAGGGTGACTGAACCGCCGTTGAGAAATGAGCAATATTCTGATAGATTACTTTCGAACCGGTTCGAAAGCACGAAAGAGCGGCGGGGTTTCTGCTTCCCTCTCTTGACTTACAGTCGCGACAGGAGGACGTCTTCGTCCTCGATGCCTTCGATGACGTACTCCATGAACTGGTTCGCTTTCGCTCCGTCCACGAGGCGGTGATCGTAGGAGAGGTGGAGGTCGATCCGCGGGCGGACTTCGACTTCGCCGTCTCGGTGGCGACGGGTTCGTCTCGGACCCGTCCGATACCCATGATGGCCACCTCGGGGTAGTTGACGATGGGCGTCCCGAACGTTCGGTGTTCGCCGAACGTCGCGAGGTTGGTCACGGTGAACGTCCCGTCCTGCATGTCGGCGGCGTCGATGGAGCGCTCGCGGGCCCCCTCGGCGAGCGTCTCCAACTCCCGGGCCACCTCCACGATGGATTTGCTGTCGATGTCCTTGATGACGGGAACCAGCAATCCGTCGTCGGTGTGGGTCGCAAATCCGACGTTGTAGTAGTACTTCTCCACGATTTCGTCGGTCGTGTCGTCGATGCTGGCGTTCACCATCGGGAACTCCTTGAGCGCCGGGACGACCGCCTTGAGCAGAATCGGCGTGTACGTGATGTGAACGTCGTGTTTCTCGTCCAGTCGCTCCTTGAGGTCCACGAGTTCGGTGGCGTCGGCCTGGAACCCGGAGGTCAACTGCGGGACGACGGCCGCCGAGCGGGACATGTTTTCGGCGATGCGCCCGCGAAGCCCCGAGAGGTCGCGTCGCTCGGCGCGCTCCTCGTCCTCGTCGATCGCCACAGGCTCGATTTCGGTCGTCGGATGTTCGATGGCGTAGGCCGCTCCGCCCTCGGCTTCCGCCGTTCCGCCACCGTCCTCCCCACCACCGCGTCCGGAGACACGCACGTCGATGTCCTCGCGGAGCACGCGTCCGTTCGGCCCGGAACCGTCGATAGTCGAGAGGTCCACACCCTCCTCGCGGGCGTACGCTCGTGTTCGCGGTGCCGCGAACACTCGCTCGTCGGTCGTCGCCGGGGATTCCGATTCCTCGCCCTCGGTCTCGCCGTCGGCTTCCTCCTCGGCCTGTACTTCATCATCTTGGCCTTCCGCCGTTTCTTCCTCCGCATCTTCCGCTTCCGTTTCTTCTTCAGGTTCCTCGGTTTCCTCCGTCTCGCCTTCCTGCTCGGCAGTCTCCGTTTCTTCTTCAGGTTCCGCTTCCTCGGCTTCCGTTTCTTGCTCGGAGTCGGCGTCTTCTTGCGCTTCTTCGGCGGCTTCGGCCTCCTCCCCGCCGCTCGGCGGGGAGTCGGTTTCGATGACGACGAAGACTTCCCCGACTTGTACGACATCGCCGACGTCGGCCTGCCGCTCGGCGACGGTTCCGGGACACGGCGAGGGGACGTCGGTCACGGCCTTGTCGGTCTCGACCTCACAGAGCACGTCGTGTTCGTCCGATGTCGTCTCCCTCCTCGACGTGCCACTCCACGATTTCGGCCTCCGTCAACCCCTCGCCGGGGTCCGGGAGTTCGAACTCGTAGTCGGTCACGGCGACCACCTCGCTCCCGCGGCGGGGGAACGAACGGGCGGTTTCGAGGGGCTGTACTGTCGGTTCGTGCCTGTCGAGTCCGTCTGTTGCTCAGAATTCATAACTCATCACCGCCTCTATCGCGTACTTCGCCCGCTCCGCGTCGGGGAGGTAGTCGTCCTCGATGTCGTTGTTCGGGAAGTGCACGTCGTACCCCGTCGCGCGCTTGACGGGGGCTTTCAGCCTGTCGAGCGCGTACTCGTTGACGAGCGCCGAGAGTTCGGCCCCGAGACCGAGCGTTCGGCGCGCTTCGTGGAGCACGACGCAACGGCCGGTCTTCTTCACCGATTCCAGAATCGTCTCCACGTCGAGCGGCGAGAGCGTCACGAGGTCGATGACCTCCACGTCGGCGTCCACCTCCTCGGCGGCGCTCTCGGCGTGACGGACCATCGCGCCCCACGTCAGCACCGTCACGTCCGACCCTTCCTCGACGATCCGGGCCTCGTCCAGCGGGAGCGTGTACTCGTCGGTCGGGACAGGGTCGTCGAAAACGCGATAGATCCGTTTCGGCTCCATGAAGACCACCGGATCGTCACAGCGGATGCTGGACGCCAGCAGTCCCTTGGCCTGGTACGGCGTGCTCGGACAGAGCACGCGGACGCCCGGCGCGTGAATCTCGAACGTCTCGGTCGATTCCTGATGGTATTCGAGCGCCTTGATGCCGCCGCCGTACGGCATGCGGATCGTCATCGGGAGTTCGATATCGCCGCCGGTGCGCTCGTACATCTTGGCGACGGCGTACATGAACTGGCCGAAGGCAGGGTAGAAGAAACCCATGAACTCGATTTCGGGAACCGGGCGGTCGTCCCGCATCGCCATCCCGACTGCGGTGCCGACGATGCCGTTTTCCGATAACGGCGTGTCGATCACGCGGTCCGGCCCGAACTCGTCGAGCAGTCCCTCGGTTGCGCGGAAAACGCCGCCGAGCATTCCGATGTCGTAGCCGAGGATGCGAGTGTCGTCGTCCCGTTCCATCTCCTGGTGGAGTGCTCGGTTCACCGCCGTCACGACGTTCATATCCTCCGTTTCGACGTCGTCGTCGTCCGAATTCAGCGGTTCGAAATCGACGCCCAAATCGGGACCGTGGTCGTCCCACTGCTCGGTGTCGAACGCGTCGCCGGAGAAATCGGTGAACGGGTTTTCCCCGTTCCGTTCGCGCTGGAACTCCGCCCGCTGGTGGGCTTCGCGCCACGAAGTGCCGTGCAGGTGGTGGTCGAACATCCGCATCGGGTCGGTCTTCGAAACGCTTCGCGCTTCCTCCACGGCGTCGTTCACCGCCGCGTCGATTTCGTCCCGAATCTCCTCGCGCCGGTCGTCGTCGAGGAGGTTTCGGTGGCCGAGATACGTCGAAAGCCGCTCGATGGGGTCGCGGTCGGCCCATTCCGACTTCAGTTCGTCGTCCCGATAGAGGTCGGCGTTGTCCGACGTGTTGTGGTTTCCCATCCGGTAGGTAACACACTCGATGAGCGTCGGCCCGCCGCCGTCTCGGGCGCGCTCGACGGCTCTGCTCGCGGCGTCGTACACGGCGAGCACGTCGTTTCCGTCCACGCGTTCGTGCGGAATCCCGTACGCTTCTGCCTTCTGTGCGAACGTTTCCGCCCCGGTCTGGCGCTCGGACGGTTCCGAAATCGCCCACCCGTTGTTCTGGACGACGACGACGAGCGGCGCGTCGAAGACGCCCGCGAAGTTTAGCCCGTCGTGAAACGACCCTTCGCTGGTCGAGCCGTCGCCGATGAACGCCATCGAGACGGTGTCGCGGTCGCGGAAGCGGTCGGTCATGGCCGACCCGGCCGCGTTCGTCACGTTCACGCCGACAGGCGTGTAGTCCGGAGAGAAGTTGACGGGTGACTCCCAGTCGTCGAGTCCCTCCGCGATGGTTTCGGGTTCCTGTCCGGTCGTCCCGGCGACGATCTTCGCCATCGGTACGTCCCAGTGCAGGAGCGCGGCGTTCTGACGGTAGGTGTAGAAGATCCAATCGCCCTTCGAGAGGGCGGTGGCGGCACCGAGCGGCGTGGCTTCCTCGCCGCGCTCGCGCGCGACGAGGCTCGCCTCACCGCTCCGTTGAAGGTTCAGCATCGTGTCTTCGAGCGTTCTGGTCCCCACCATCGTCCGGTATAGACCGAGGAGTTCGTCGTCTCCGAGGTCCGGCACGTCGGCACCGTCGAGGACGCCGCCGTCGTCGTCCAACAGTTGATGGAAGTCGCGGGACCGGGCCGCTTCGTCCCACGTCTCCTCAGACATGGTCGGACACCTCCGGGGAGGAAACCGCCGGTACTTCCGAAACGATGCGACTCGGTGCGTTCGCCGTTGGATGTGTCGAGTTCGGTGAGGGTGTCTGGTCGGTCATGGTCCTGTATTCTCCGTCATCGGTCGTTGTTTCGCGTGTGGATCGCGTGATCGCGGGCGTTCGCGGCGGCTTCCTTCGCGGCCTCCGAGAGCGTCGGATGGGTGTGAATCGTCGCGGCGACGTCGTCCACGGTCGCCCCGAGTTCCAGCGCGAGGCCGAACTCGGCAACTAGTTCGGACGCTTCGGGAGCGACGAGTTGCGCGCCGAGCAGATAGCCGTCCTCGGCGTCGGCCACGACGCGGACGAATCCATCGTCGTCGTCCAGCGTCATCGCGCGGCCGTTGGCCTGCATGGGCATCCCGCCGGTCGTTACGTCGTATCCGGCATCGACCGCCTCGTCCTCGGTCATCCCGACCGTGGCGATTTCGGGGTCGGTGAACACGACGGCGGGGACGGCCTGATGGTCGAGCGCGGCCGGTTCCCCGGCGATGACCTCCGCGACGACTTCGCCTTCGCGCATTCCCTTGTGCGCGAGCATCGGTTCGCCCGCCACGTCGCCGACGGCGAAGACGTTCTCGCGGTCGGTTCGGCCGCGGTCGTCGGTTTCGATGAACCCGTTGTCGGTCGATTCGAGGTCGATTGCGTCGAGGTTCACCGTGTCGGAGACGGGTTCGCGGCCGACGGCGACGAGCGCTTTTTCGGCCTCGTACTCGGTTCGGTTCCCGTCCTCGTCCTCCGTTACGACGGTGATTCCGCCGCCGTCGTCGGTCCACTCCTCGGCTCCCTCGCCGAAGTGAAATTCGACGCCGAGGTCTTCGGCGCCGGTCGCGGACGAGTTCGCTCGGTCGGTCGCCGTATCCGGGGAGGATTTCGTCCAGCATCTCGACGACTGTCACGTCGGTCCCGGCCTTTGCGTACGCGCTAGCGAGTTCCATACCGATGTAACCCGCACCGACGACCAGCAGCGAATCGGGCGCGTCTTCGAGCGCGAGGGCCTGTCGCGAGTCGAGAATCGGGTCGTCCTCGAACGCGAACCCGGGGAGCGAAACGGGGCGGCTACCGGTCGCCACGACGGCGTGTTCGAACTCCAACTCGTGCTCGCCATCGTCGGTCCGAACCGTGACCGCCGAACCGTCGGCGAACTCGGCGCGACCCTCGACGAGCGTCGCGCCCGCCGCCTCACAGAGCTGTTCGACGCCGCCGGTGAGGCGGTCCACGACGCCGTCCTTCCACTCCACCGTCCGACCGAATTCGATGTCGGGGTCGGCGTGGATGCCGCGGTTCTCGCCGGTCGCGGCCTCGTGGGCCGCGTCGGTCGCCGCGATGAGTGCCTTGGACGGGATACAGCCGTAGTTCAGGCATGTGCCGCCGTAGGCGTCCTTTTCGATGAGCGTTACGTCGAAATCGAGTTGTCCGGCGCGGATGGCGGCGACGTAGCCGCCGGGTCCCGCGCCGATGACGACGACGTCGGTTTCCTCGGGGACGTTATTTTCTGGCATGAGATGTGTGTGGGTGGAATCGCGGTCGGTTGGCCGGGCGTTTCGAGTTCGTCGTGTGCGACGGGAAGACGGAGGATGGATTTGAGCGAATCCGGTCCCTGCTTACACGTCGGACGGGTTGGATACCGGTATCCAGCGGGTAATTTCTAACGGCCCACCCGAGCCCACGAGCGAATCGGAGGGAAACCGGAAGCCGACGGGCAGGGGGTAATTACGGTGCTTTCGATAGCAACGATAAGAGACACACCCGTTAGCGACGTAGGGGTAGACATGGGACTCCGAGACCACGCCCACGAGGTCGCCAACGACGCCAAAGAGCGGACGATGACGGCGGCGCGAAGAGCGCGTGGTGTCGGAGGAACAGTCGCGCGCAAAACGGCCGACACGGGGTCGGAAGCGGGCGGCGAAGCGTTGCGAACGGTACGAGAAACAGCCGAGTCCGTCCGTGGCCGCGTGGACGGGAGCGAGGGCGTCGAAGCCATACCGAAGCCATCGGTCGTCGCGGAGACGACCGGACAGGCGACGACGGCGCTCACAGTCGAAATCCGGCAGTTTCTCGACGAAGTGGATCATCGATACGCGGCCAAGAGCGCCTTCAACGGCGCTCGGCAGGGGTATGCAGCCGGTCCGTACGGTGCGGTTCTCGGAGCGGGAGCGGGGACGGTGTACGGTGCGTACAACAGCACCCAGGGACACCTTCGATCCGGAAGCCGCAAACCCGAACGAAGGCATCGACGTCGGGCGGTATCTGGACGGCGTCGGACACGTGAGGACGGGATACGAGGCAGGCAAGCGGTTTGGGACGAAGGGAAAGGTCGCCGGAGCGGCCATCGGTGCTGGCGTCTCGGTTCTCCCGTTGGTTCGCGAGCTGTACCCGATCGAACGGGCCGACGAACCCTTGTCCCAGTACGTCGATTCGATATCGCTCCCGACCATCGGCGAGATTTCCGCGAGGAGGCGATAACGGAATCGGCGAACACACTCCGAACGGACGACGGACAGGACGGCGATAGCAGCGCGTACGAGGTGATTTTCGGCCGATAGGGCCGGAATGATTTAGTCCTTCGCTGTGTTGTCGTTTTACCGAAGCGAGATAGAATAGGCACCGGCGGAACGCCGTTTCCACGCGGGAATTTCGCCGGGAAAACGAACGACGCGCGAGAGATTGTACACATGGAACTCGGAATAATTGGACTCGGTTCGATCGGTGGGAACTTGGCGAAGCAAGCGACCGAAAAGGACATCGACGTCGTCGGCTGTGATACGGCCGACCGCCCGGAACTGAAAGACAAGGGCGTGACGGTACTCGACAGCGGGGAGTACGAGGAGCTGGCGAACCGCCTCGATGCACCACGGGTCATCTACCTGTCGCTCCCGGCCGGAGAGCTGATAGACGAGCAACTGGACGACCTCGGTGAAGCACCTGGACGAAGGCGACGTGGTGATGGACGGCGGCAACTCCTTCTGGCGGGATTCGATGCGCCGGGAGGAACGCGTGTGGGAGGACGGCATTTACTACCTCGACACCGGCACCAGCGGTGGCCCGCCGGGTGCGCGCGACGGGGCGTGTTTCATGGTCGGTGGGCGGGAGGAAGGGTTCGAAATCGCCGAACCCATCCTCGACGAACTGTCCGTCGACGGCGGACTGCTGCACGTCGGCCCGCCGGGAAGCGGTCACTTCGTGAAGCTCGTCCACAACGGCGTCGAGTTCGGAATGCTCCAGTCCATCGCCGAGGGAGTCGAACTGCTCGAAGCCGGTGATTTCGACGTCGATCTGGAGGACGTGTTCAACAACTGGTCCAACGGGTCGGTTATTCGAAGCTGGCTGGTCGAACTCATGCGCGACCAGATCGGGGAGGACAACTACGAGGACGTGCCGAACTACATCGAGGACACCGGCGAGGTGAACTGGCTGGTACAGGAGGCGTTCAAGGGCGAAACGCCGATCCCGGTCATCAGCCAGTCGGTCACCGAACTGTTCAAGTCGCGTGGCAATCAGGAGCACGCCTACCAGGCCATCGCGGCGATGCGTCACGGTTTCGGGACCCATCCGTTCGGCGAGGACGACGACATCCTCAAGGAGCGTGTCACCGGACGCGTGGACAACGTGTCCCGCTCGCACCTGGAGAAGGACAAGGAGCGCAAGGAAGCAGTCCGACCGAAAGACCGCATGGACCTAGACGATTAAACCATGGCAAAACAGTTCAGCTACCGGCAAGGAGGCCACGACGTCAGCGTCTGGGCGGAAACCGAGGAGGAGACCGTCGAGGAGGCGAAGGACGAACTCGCGGACCGCGATTTCGACTTGGACGAGGACGAAATCCGCGACAACATCCGCGTCATCCCGTCGCCGCGCCGGATCAAGAGTTCGGCCGAGGACGTGTTGATGGACAAGCGCCGCCGCGGCGGGATGGAGGCCGCCGAAGTGGTCGAGGACGGGATGGACGTCGGCCTCGGTACGGGAAGTACCACCGCGTGGGCCATCGCCAAAATCGGCTGGAAGATAGACGAGGGGACGCTCACGAACGTTCGAGGCGTCGCGACGTCGCTCCAATCTCACGAACTGGCGAAGGAAGTCGGGATTCCGCTCATCAACGTGGACGAGGTGACGGAACTGGACGTCGCCATCGACGGCGCGGACCAGTGGGACCCCGAGAACCCGCACGTCGTCAAGGGCGGCGGGGCCTCCCACGCACGGGAGAAACTCATCGACTCGATGGCGGAGAAACTCGTCATCGCCACGGACGACCAAAAACGATCGACGCCGTTGTCGTATCCCGTCCCGCTCTCGATCCTGCCCGAATCGCGGGAGGTCGTCAAGGAGTGGATTCGGGAGCAGGGCGGCGACCCGTCGGTGCGGTACGCGGAAAAGAAGGACGGCCCGCTGTTCACCGCGAACGGCAACCTCATCGTGGACTGTGATTTCGGCGACATCGAAAATCCGGAGGAGCGGGCGACGGAGTTGGCCCGAATCCCCGGCGCACAGGAACACGGCCTGTTCGTGAACATGGTCGACGAAGTCGTCTACGGCACCGACGACGACGTGAAGACGGTCCGGTTCTGAACCGCATCCCGACGACGCGGTTTCGCTCTTCTCGCGGCGGATTCGTTTCGGGCGACACCGTATCCGATCACGATTCGATCTCACAACTCGTTTGTGAGTTCGGGAACGACCGCCGGATTCCACAATATCCCGATTCTACGCGTTCCCGAAATCGCGCCGAGACGGCGCGATTTCGAAACCACACCGTCCCCCGGAACCACATCGTTTCCCGAAATCGCACCACTTCCCGGAATCACTCCGTCTCGACGTGATTCCGGAGCGTTCCGATGTTCTCGATGTCGATCTCGATGCTGTCACCCTCCGCGAGCGTGAAGTCGTCCGGGGGAACGAGCGACGTGCCCGTCAACAGCACCGCGATGTCGGGAACTTCGTTGTGATCATTCAGATACGAGACGAGTTCCTCGCAGGGAACGGGCCATCTTCGACGTCGAAGTCGAACCGTCGAAGACGGTCTCGTCGTCGCGCCGGATGCGCATCGACAGTTCCAGTTCGCGCGGGTCGCCGACCGTCTCCGGCGAGGCGATACACGGACCGATGGCACAACACTTTTCGAAGACTTTGGCCTGCGGGAGGTACAGCGGATTTTGGCCTTCCAACGACCGACTGCTCATGTCGTTGCCGACGGTGTACCCGACGATGTCGCCGCGCGCGACGACCACGGCCAGTTCGGGTTCCGGCACGTCCCACTCGGAGTCGGCGCGGATGCCGATGGCGTCGCCGGGGCCGACCGTCCGACTCGGCGTGGCTTTGAAGAACAGTTCTGGGCGCTCGTTCTCGAACACGGCCTGATACATCGACCCCCGGCCGCTCTCCTCCTCGCGCGCGACGTGCTGGTCTCGTAGGTGACACCGGCCGCCCACACCTCGTCGGGGACGGTCGGACGGGGTGCATCCGTGGCAGTCGGTTCGTGTCGAGCAAGGGCGCGTCGTCCAGATGAATCCGCGCCACGTCGTCGAGTCCCCCCTGAGTCGCACTCGCGGCGAGCGCCAACTCGCGAACGGAGGCGATACCCGAGGCGGTCGTGAGGTCGTACACCTTCCGTCCCTCCTGTGCGAGCAGGCGGGGACCGTCGTCCGAAGGAATGCGATGGTATCGCATGGGAAAATATTCGCCCTTGAACCACATAGCTCCGACGGCGAAACCGAGGAGAAAAAGGCCACAAGAGTATTGTGGGGAGAGATTCGACCGCACGACCGAGCGACGGTTTGGCCACAAGAACGGAGTACCCCACGCACGTACTTTCTCCGATGCCCGAAACGTACAGCAATTACGTAGACGGAGAGTGGAGAGAATCGGAATCGGGCGAAACGTTCGAAGTTCGCAACCCCGCGGACACCGACGAGGTCGTCGCGGAGTTCCAGCTATCGACCGCGGAGGACGCACGCGGAGCGGTCGAGGCGGCCGCCGCCGCACAGGAGGAGTGGGCCGACACGCCCGGCGCGACCCGCGGCAAACTGCTGCGTTCGACCGCGAAACGCATGGACGACCGCGAGGAGGAACTGACCGAGACGCTGGTTCGGGAGGAAGGAAAGACCCGAAGCGAAGCCAACGGCGAGGTCAACGCGCCATCGACATCTTCTACTACTACGCCGAGCGAGCGATGGACTACGCTGGGGAGCGAAAACAGCCCAGTTCGCAGGGCCAGAACCTGTACACGGTCCGTGAGCCGATGGGCGTGGCCGGACTCATCACCCCGTGGAACTACCCCATCGCCATCCCGTCGTGGAAGAGCGCGCCCGCGCTGGCGACCGGCAACACCGTCGTCCTCAAACCCGCGATGGACGCGCCGACCGTCTTTGCGAAGGTAGTCGAGTGCATCGACGAAGCGGCCGACGAGGTCGGTGCCCCGGACGGCGTGTTCAACTTCGTCGTCGGGAGCGGCGAGGACGTCGGGAGCGCCATCATCGACCACGAGGAGGTCGATACCGTCTCCTTTACGGGAAGCCGAGCGGTCGGCGAGATGGTGTACGAGCAGGCCACCGACCAGCACAAGCGCATCCAGACGGAGTTGGGGAGCAAGAACCCGACCGTCATCGGCCCCAGCGCCGACCTCGAAGAGGCGGTGAACGTCGTCGGTTCCGGCGCGTTCGGCGTCACCGGACAGGCGTGTACCGCGACCGAGCGAGTCATCGTTCACGATTTCGCTGTACGACGACTTCGTGGACCAGTTGGTCGAGTTCGCCGAGGACCTCGACATCGGCCCCGGACTGGATGACCCCGGCATGGGACCGCACGTCTCGGAGAGCGAACTCGAATCCACGCTGGAGTACGTCGAAACCGGGAAAGAAGAGGGCGCGACGCTCGAATACGGTGGGGAACGGCTGGAGGACGGCGAGCACGAGAACGGCTACTTCGTCACGCCGACGGTTTTCACCGACGTGAAAAACGACATGCAGATCATGCAGGAGGAGGTGTTCGGCCCCTTCGTCGGCGTCACCTCCTACAGCGACTTCGACGAGGCCGTCGAACTCGTCAACGACGTGGAGTTCGGCCTCGCGGCGGGTATCGTCACGCAGGACCACTCGGAGGCGAACCGGTTCATCCAGGACGTGGACTTCGGTATCGTGAAGGTCAACGAGGCCACCACCGGCCTCGAACTGCACGTCCCGTTCGGCGGCATGAACGCCTCCTCCAGCGAGACGTACCGAGAGCAGGGTGAGGAAGGCATGGACTACTTCACCATCATCAAAACCGTCTACGACAACTACTAACGCGACCACGACCCTTCGAACAAGGGGTGTTTTTCTCGTCGTATAATGGCGAACAGGCGTGTTTGGGAGTTTTGCGATTGCAACTACTGAGAAGACCGCCCCAAAAGCCCCCGCCCGCTCGCGGTCGTTGCACGGGATATTTTGCCCTCTCAGCAACGCCCGGTCAAAATACTGGCCCGTGCAAGCGACCACGGTAAACGCGAGCGGGCGGCCCCTTTCATCCCCGCGAGGAACGAGCGGGGAGTTGAAAGACTTCGTCTTTCAGAAGTCCCACCCCGACCGCACCGCGACAGCCACACCCTCCCCAGCCGATTCCTCCGGGAGAGCTTCGCTCTCCCGTGCTCTCGTTCACTCCTTCGTCGTTCACGAGAACTCCGCTCGTCGCTAGCGCTCCTCGGTCGTCATCCCTCGCACGATTCTGACGAGGCGGTCGGCCGACCCACCTCGTCAGCGCGCGCCACCCGGTTGAACGGATTGTGCACTACTTGGCCAACCGCGCGAGGGGCGACGAGCGTCGGCGAGGAGTCGGTTGGGGAGGGGATTCTGGTGCGGTGCTGTCGTCTGGGTGGGTTGAAAGGGGCCGTTCGTTCGCGCTTGTTTTAGTCGTCTGTACGAGCCACTATTTTGTCCGTCCGGTGCGGAGAGGGCAAAATATCTCGAACAGCGACCGCGAACAGACGGGGTCTTTCAACGTAGTCTCCCCGGTAACTGTACTCACAAACCTACCAAATACCGCTCTGTGTAGCGAGCGTTCGGGGGCTTTCGAGGAAGTCTGCTTCTCGGCAACTGCAACGACACACCAACCAAAATCATCAATTCGTATCGAACTGTCGAGGTATCACCACAGTTTCCTCGCAACACCTACTATCGAACCGGAATCAAATATCTCTCTTCGCCGCCGAAGTTCGGCTACAAATTTTACCACGCGGGAAACCGTCGATAGTCGTATGCAGATTTCGAGAATCGAGTCCACGGAGTTCTCGTATCCCATCGAGGACGTGGGGTCGGACGCCGGGTACAACCTCGTGTACGAACCGGGGGCGACGACGGAGCGCAAACTGTTCGGGCTGAGGATCGAGACGGACGAGGGCGTCACCGGGGAGTTCGTCGGCGGGAACTCACCCGCGTTTGCGCAGATCAACACGCTCGCGGACAACCTCATCGGGCGGAACCCGCTACGCCGCGAGCGGTTGTGGTCGGAGATGAAGCGCGCGCTCCGGAAGTACGACCGGATGGGCATCGGACCGGTCGACATCGCGCTGTGGGACCTCGCCGGGAAACACTACGACGCGCCGATTCACGAACTGCTGGGCACCTACCGAACGCGACTCCCGGCCTACGCCTCGACGTACCACGCCGACGACAACGGCGGGTTGGACTCCCCGCACGCGTACGCCGATTTCGCGGAGGAATGCCTCAAAATTGGATTCCCCGGCTTCAAAATCCACGGTTGGGGCGGGACCGACGAACGGCGTGACATCGACCGCGAAATCGAGACCGTCCACGCGGTGGGCGAACGCGTCGGCGACGAGATGGACCTGATGATAGACCCGGCCTGCGAGTACGAGACGTTCGGCGACGCGCTGAAGGTCGGGCGCGCGTGCGACGAGGAGGAGTTCTTCTGGTACGAGGACCCGTACCGCGACGGCGGCATCTCCCAGTACGCGTACAAAAAACTGCGCCAGCAGTTGGACACGCCGCTGTTGCAGACCGAACACATCCGCGGGTTGGAACAGCACACCGACTTCCTGCGAAACGAGGCGACGGATTTCCTCCGGGCCGACCCCGCCTACGACGGTGGAATCACCGGCGCGATGAAAATCGCGCGCATGGCCGAAGGGTTCGGAATCGACGTGGAAATCCACTCGCCGGGTCCCGCCCAACGCCACTGCATGGCCGGGATGCGCAACACCAACTACTACGAGATGGCGCTGGTCCACCCGGAGTGTTCGAACACGACGCCGCCGGTGTACGAGGGCGAGTACGTGGACGATATCGACGCCATCGACGACGAGGGAACCGTGCCGGTCCCCGACGGGCCGGGATTGGGCGTCGAGTACGACTGGGACTACATCGAGGAGAACAGGACGGGCGGACGAACCTACGAGTGACGACACGCCGGGTAGCAAGGCAACGGAACGTGACGGCTGACGACACGCCGAATACCGACCCGACGGAATTTCAGCGAACGCGTTACGTCTTCCGTTTCTCGAAGAGACGGTAACTCAGAAGCGCGAACCAGACGCCGACGCCGCTAGCGAGGAGTGCATCGAACGTGGTCGTCTGAAGCCACAGTCCCGTCGCGAACACGGTTTCGCCGAGGAGTATCGCGACGACCGACGGAAGGTATCGGGCGGTCCGGTCACTGAGGGCGGCTTTGACGCGTGATTCCGATTCTGCGTCGGTGGATGGAAGGGGTTTCATTGGATGGGTTGGTGTCGCAGTTATGACAGGGAGGGGACGGCGTAGGGACGGACAGCAACGCGGAAATCGAGGGAATATCGTGCGGCAGAATCGGACAACATCACTCTTGTCTACCCGATTCAGGTGGTTATTTCGCCATGAACCTTGCTATGAGTTCTCAATACCTGAACGTACGTCACATACTCCTCGCCATTACTCCCCGGTATTTCACGACGCCACGACCGGACGTGTCGGATCCCCGCTCAGCGGATCGAAAAGGCGGTAGCCGGTCGAATCGGCCGTCCGAATTATTGCCTCCCACGGAGTAGTACACAGCTATCCCGTGCCAACAATATTCCTCATTAGAATCGGAGCAAAAAACCTTTGAGAGCCGGTCAAGGGACGTATACCAATGGAAGTGACAACAGTTCAAGAACAGTCCTCGTCGCGGAGAGCCGTTCTACTCTACTGTCTCATCACGTCGATGTTCGTCGTCGGAGTGCTGGCCCCGGTTTACTTTTCCGTTCCCTATCTCCGCGTCCTCAAGACGGTCGTCCTCCTCGTCGTGGTCGCACAGGTCGGTCGGCTGTTCGTCTCGGCGCTCGTCTCGATACCGGCATCACACGCCACTCCGTCGTTCCCCTCGGACGATGACGAGCTTCCCACGGTGAGCGTCGTCATCCCGGCGTACAACGAAGCGAGCGTCCTGGAGGGAACCATCGACGCGTGTCGGGCGGTCGATTATCCCGAGCATAAACTCGAAGTGGTCGTCTGCTACGAAGCCGACTCGACGGACGAAACCGCCGCTATCGCACGGCGGGCGGCCGCGGACGACGACCGAATCGTCGCGGTCGAGCGCGACGAACCGGGCGGCGGGAAGGCGAAGGCGACGAACTACGCGCTCAGCTACGCGACCGGCGAGATAATCGCGAGCATCGACGCCGACCATCAGTTCGATCCGACGGCGCTCCGGCGAACCGTCGGGTGGTTCGAGGCTGACGACGATATCTGGTGCGTGAAAGGCCGATGCTACGGCCGAAATCCGGACGACTCGCTCATCTCGCTCCACGCGACCGTCGAACGCCACGTCACGGAGCGGGCCGACCTCGTCGCGCGCTCACTCTGGAACGGGTTCAGCATCTTCGGCGGGGGACAGGCGTTCTTCCGCCGGGGCGTGTTCGAGCGACTGGGTATGTTCGACGAATCCGTGCTGGTGGAGGACATCGACATGTCCACGCGGATCCATCTCGCCGGGAAGGAGATAGTCGTCGATCCGTCCATCATCACGTTCGAGGAACACCCCGCGACGGTGACGTCGTGGTGGAGTCAGCGAAAGAGATGGGCGCGCGGATGGTTACAAGTGAGCAGTCGCTATCTCGCCTCGGTCGTTACCTCGCCACAACTCTCGTGGCGAAAGCGTCTCGACGGCGTCTACACCTTTTCGAACACGCTCGTCCTTCCGTTTCTCGTCGTGGGGCTTCCCCTCCCGTTCATCCAGTTGTTCCTTCCGGTTACGTCGTACGTCCCGTACAGTCAGGTCATCTGGACGGTGCTCGGTGCCTTTCCGATACTCACCGTCCTCGCCGTCTTACTTCGGGACAGACGCGAGGGACTGCCACACTCCCGATGGGAGTATGCCGCCGCGTTCACCCTCGGCGCGTATCTCATCCTGAACTCCGTCGTGTACATCGTCGCGTTCATCGACGAGTACGTCCTCCGCAAACCGGCGGTGTACGTAACGACGAGCCGAACCGACGATACCGTTAGCCCGACCAACGCCGACTGATCGAACGGGCGGAGTTCGCCGTTGAATGGCCCTGAAAGGACCAACACATGTCGACCGCTGTGGGGACGACGTCGATGAATATATCCTCGCACATATAACCATATTGGACAATATATATCTACCAATCTATGTACTAGTGGTAAAATTTATTGTGGTAGTCGCGAAGGGGACGATATGGAGACACGGAAAGTACAGGTCACCGGAGGATCAACGTACACGGTTTCCCTGCCGAAGGACTGGGCGAACGAAAACGACGTCGCGGTTGGGAGTTCGATCTCGTTTTTCTCCCACGAGTACGGACTGGTTCTGACGCCGCGTCGTGGCAGGAAGGGCATCGAAGGACGGCTCGATATCGCCACGCGGAGCGACGATGAACTGATGCGCGCCATCATCGCGATGTACGTGAACGGTTTCAACACGATCACGATCGAAACTCACCACATCACACCCGGCAAACGGCGTGCCATCCGCACGACCACACAGAACCTCGTCGGGCTGGAGATAGTCGAGGAAACGGACAAGAAGATCGTCGTGCAGGACCTGCTCAACGCCTCGCAGATGTCCATTCACGATGCGATTTCACAGATGAAGGTCATCGCGATGGCCATGCTGGAAGACGCTGTCTCCGCCCTCGCCGAGACCGACGAGGACGCCGCTCGGAACGTCATCGAACGGGACGACGACATGGACCGACTGTGGTTCGTCGTCTCCCGGACGTTTCGAAGGACGTTACGGACGCCAGCGGTGGCGGAAGAACTCGGATTCCCCCGCGAGACGTGCTTCGATTTCTACACGTGCGGGCGTCAACTCGAACGCATCGCCGACCACGCGGCGAAGATCGGTCAGGTCGCCATCGAACTCGATGCGATACCCGAACGCGTGGTCGAGGCAGTTTCCGAACTGCACGCCGAAGCCGCCGCGTCGTCACCACCGCGATGGAGGCGTTTCTCACGGACGACCGGAAGCGAGCCACCCGACTCGCCAACGAAGCACGGGAATCGATCTTCGGGATAACCGAATCCGGCCGCAGTATCGACGACCTCCTTCGTGACCTCGAACCGTATCAGGCCCATCAGCTACGGCTCAGCATCGATTCGCTTTCGAGGTGCGCCGACTACGGCGGCAACATCGCCGAGACGGCGCTCCAGAATGCGGCCCCTCGACCGTAAGATCGGTCGTTTTCGGGAACCGTCCGAACGTCGCTATCGCCAGCCCACACGAATCGTCTCGTTCTCGCGGAAGTTCCCCGCCCCCGTCGTAACCGTTCGCCGTACTCCGATATCGTTCGGCACTGCATCCGATATCGATGAAGAAAGATCCAGATCGTATTCACCATCATATTTCTCCTATAGTGTGGAACGTATCGTCCCGTGATTCAATATATACTATGTCCATCAAATATATAGTACATCATTATGATTCTCAAATATGGTTTCCAAGAATAACAGTTATCGTGGAGAAATCAACCGTCGTGGATTCTTCCGTAGCGTGGCCGGAACGACCGCGGCCGGTGGGCTTTCCGCGCTTCTCGCCAAGCGAGCTATCGCACAGCCGACGACACCACTTCGAGACGGTTCAGCGGACGTCTTTTCGTACGATGCGGCGGCGGATGCGGACGCGACGTTTCCGCAGTCGGTCATGAGCGGCGGACCGACCGATTCGGGTGCCATCGTCTGGACTCGAATCACCGAGGAAGCGTATCGAGAGGGGCAGTCCGTGGGGGTTCAGGTCGCGAGCGACGAGACGTTCGACGACCTCGCTTTCGAAGGGGTGGTCGACGCGTCGGCGGTGTCGGCAACGCACGATTACACCGTCAAAGTGGACCTCGACGGCGAACTCGACGCCGACCGCTTCTACTACTACAGGTTCATCTACGACGGGACGGCGAGTCGGACGGGACGACTCCGGACGATGGCGAGCGCCGACCAGCACGTCGATGACCTCTCGTTCGGCGTCGTGACCTGTCAGGACTATCAGAACGGCTATTACGGCGCGTTCCACCACATCGCGAACGAATCCATCGACTACGTCGTCCACCTCGGCGATTTCATCTACGAGTCGTCGGACGGCGCGTACGTCTCGCCCACGGGCGAAATCAAACCCGAACGGGATTTCGACCTCCCGAGCGGGGCATCGCTCGCCGAATCCCTCGACGACTTCCGCTTTCTCTACAAGAAATACAAATCCGACCCGCTGTTGCAGGAGGCCCTCGAACGCCACACGCTCATCGCGGGGTGGGACGACCACGAGATCGGAAACAACCGGTACTGGGACTACGCGACGGATACACCCGTCCTCCCGAACAAGGACGACGGGTCGGATCCATCGGTCGCGATGGAGATCACGGCGAGCGGAATCCAAGCGTGGATAGAACACATGCCGATGCGGGTCGAGTACGACCCGTCGGAGGAGGACCTTCACGAACAACTTCGCCTGTGGCGGCGGTTCGAGTTCGGCGACCTCGTGGACCTCGTCATCACCGACGAGCGCCTCTTCCGCGACGGCCCGCCGTGTGAAGACCGAACGCTCACCTGTACCAACGAGGACGACCCGGACCGGACGATGTTGGGGTCCGAGCAGAAATCGTGGTTCGTCGACTCGCTCTCGGAATCGAGCGCCCGCTGGACGACGTGGGCGAACGAAGTACTCACGATGCCGCTGACGGCGGGCGAAGACTGGTATCAAGTGGAATTTCTGGAGGACTCCTGGGACGGGTTCCAGGCCGAGCGTGCGGAACTGATGAACGCCGTCGATGACGCATCCCTCCGGAACTTCATCACCCTCACGGGGGACCTCCACTGCTCGATGGCTGGCTACCAGCACGCGGGGTACGGCGAAGTCTCGTGGAACCGGGATACCGTCGGCATCGAATTCATGACGCCGTCGATTACGAGCGTGTGTGCCGCCGACGTCGTGGACTTCCCGGGAGACTGGGACAGGGAGGCGTTGGCCGCAATTGCGAAAGCGGAGAACGAACATCTCGAATACATCAACTGGTACGAACACGGCTACTCCGTGATCGAGTTCACCGAGACGGATTGTGAGTTCACCGTTTACGGGGTCGATGCGGACGAGAACTCGGCCGACGCCGAGAAACGAACGCTGGCACAGTACCGCGTTCCGGACGGCGAACTGTCGCTCGAAGCGCTGTCGGAACCGCAAACGGCGTCGAGGTCGTAATCGGAGTTAGTTCCCATCGCCGCGCTACGATCACCCGAAACGGCGACCACCGTTAAGCGGCTTCACGGATTATTTCACGCCGTCATGGTGCATTCGACGTGGGGCGATTGGTTCGTTCGTGACGAAGTCGAGTCGGTTGACGTGGACGGGATGTCGATCTGGTATCTCGGCTGTAACGGGTACATCGTTCGAACACCCGAAACCACCATCTATCTCGACCCGTACTTCGGCGACGGGTCGCCGCCGCGGACGGTGCGGATGATCCCGATACCCGTGGACCCGACGGCCGCGACGATGTGTGATGCGGTATTCGTCACCCACGAGCACATCGACCACATGCATCCACCATCGTACGGCCCGCTCGTGGAAGACCTCGGGGCGCACCTCTACGCGCCGGACGAGGCGTTCGAGAACCCCGCCTACGACGGCGACCTGCGAGCGCCGGACGACCGGCGCACCGTCGTTTCCGCTGGCGACGATATCTCCGTCCGCGACGTCGACGTTCACGTCCGCGCCGCGAACGACCCCGATTCGGGTGGGCCGGTGAGCTACGTCGTCGAACACGAGTCGGGGACGTTCTTCGCGCCGGGCGACTCGCGCCCCGCCGACGCGTTCACCGACATCGCCGACGAGTTCGACATCGACCTCGGCGTGCTCGCCCACGGAACCGTCGGCAACATCTATCACACCGAGGACGGCGAGACGTACCCCACCGACTGGTACAACGACGGCGAACAGGTCTCCGAGGCCGTCGCCGACCTCGAACTCGACCGGTTCGCCCCAGTCCACTTCGACATCTGGAAGGGGGTCGAGGCCGACCCGAAGGCGCTCCGGGAATCGCTCGCCTCCTACGAGTACCCGTACGTCTTCGAGGACGTCCGGATCGGCGACCGACTCGTCATCGACCGGCCCGGCGTCGTTCCGGCGAAGGCGCTTCGGGAGCACTGAGACGACCATCCGACATCGAGGAAGGTTCCTGCTTGCAAATGCGGCGAGTACACTTAACCCGGATTTGTCCGTAGTTTCGCGGGCAATGGGAAGCCTTCACTTCGATTACGACGGCGAGACGGTCATCGTCACGGGTGCGAGTTCGGGTATCGGTCGCGCGATAGCCCTCCGGTTCGGCGAGGCGGGGGCGACCGTCATCAACGCCGACGTGCGCGAGGAGCCAAAATCGGACGGCGAACCAACCCACGAGAAGATTCGGGACGAACACGAGGGGAGCGCCGAGTTCGTGGAGACCGACGTGTCCAAGCCCGGCGAACTGGAGGCCGTGGTCGAGGCCGCCCGCGACTACGGCGGCGTGGACGTCATGGTCAACAACGCCGCGATGCAGCACAGCGAGGATTTCCTCGACGTGGATCAGGAGGACTTCGACGACCTCCACCACACCAATATCCGGGGCTACTTCTTCGGTATTCAAGCCGCCGCCAAGGACATGATCGACCGCGACGAACCGGGCTGTATCGTCAACACCGCCTCCATCAGTTCCGAGGTCGCCCAGCACGATCAGGTCCAGTACGATTCCACGAAGGGCGCGATAAAGATGATAACGCGCGGCACGGCGCTCGAACTCGCCGAACACGACATCCGAGTCAACGCCGTCGCCCCCGGTCAGATCGCCACCGAGTTCACCGAGGGGTGGAGCGACGAAGCCGAGGACGCCGCCGGTGAAGGCGGCTTCATCAAACCGGTCCCGATGGGACGGGCGGGCTACCCCGAGGACATCGCCGGTCCCGCGTTGTTCCTGGCCAGCGACGACGCGGATTATATTACGGGCGAACTGTTGTACATCGACGGCGGTTGGACGGCGATTTAGCGTTTATCGTTCTGGACGGCCGTTTTACGAGGGATTTCTCGAACCCTTTTCAATCGATACTGGCGTGTGCAGGCACGTCGCTTAACATCGTACCCATGGTAGGCGGTTCCAAGCGGTGGCGGTAGTTGCGGTTGCGGAATCGACGCGAAACCGACGACGAACGACGATTTACGAGGTACATACATGTCACGGAAAATTGCCGTCCTCGGCTCGGGATACGCCGGGGTCGCGGCCCTACAGAGTCTCGAAGAGGAATTGGAAGGGGAAGCGGACATCACGTGGGTATCGGAAACCGACTATCACCTCCTGTTGCACGAGGTGCATCGCTGTATCCGGGACCCGTCGGTCCGGGAGAAGGTCGTCATTCCGGTGGAGGAACTCAAGGACGACGACACCGAGTTCGTGCAGGCGCGGGTCACCGGACTCGACGTGGACGAGCGCGTGGTCCATCTGGACGAGGGCGACGACGTCGAGTACGACTACTGCGTGGTCTGTCTCGGCAGCCAGACCGCCTTCTACGGCATCGACGGGTTGGAGGAACACGCGCTCACGCTGAAGAGCCTGGGCGACGCGATGACCATAAATCAGAAACTCTCGGCGGCGGTTTCGGACGCGACCGACGACGATCCAGCACAGGTCGTCATCGGCGGGGCCGGACTGTCCGGCATCCAGACCGCGGGCGAGGTGGCCGCGTATCGCGACGAACGTGACGCGCCCGTCGAAATCCACCTCATCGAGATGGAAGACGAGATTTTCCCCGGCCACGATCACGAGTTTCAGGGGGCGATTCGGAACAAACTGGATGCGAAGGACATCGAAATTTCGACCGGCACGGTCGTCTCTGAGGTCGACGAGGCGAAGATTTACTTCGAGAACGGCGACCCGCTCCAGTACGACGCCTTCGTCTGGGCGGGCGGCGTAACCGGAGAGGACGCGCTGTCCGACGCCGACATCGAGAAGGACCACAACCGCGCCTATTCGAGTTCGACGTTCAAGACGAGCGACGACCGGGTGCTGGCCATCGGCGATGCGGCGCTCGTGGACCAGGACGCGGAGGGGGGTCCGCTCTCCGAACAGGACGCCTGGGAGGC
Source organism: Haladaptatus sp. R4 (assembly GCF_001625445.1). NCBI lineage: Archaea > Methanobacteriati > Methanobacteriota > Halobacteria > Halobacteriales > Haladaptataceae > Haladaptatus > Haladaptatus sp. R4. Next base: position 33,681 of record NZ_LWHG01000032.1, read on the forward strand.
AATCGTCCATCCCGACACGGACGACGTGCCGCCGCCGACGGCCGAAGCGGCGATGGAGGAGGGCGAGCACGTCGGGAAAAACGTCGCTCGGATGATCGACGGCCGCGAACCCGTCCACTGGTCGTACATCAACAAGGGCACCGTCGTCTCCGTCGGGGAGGAGGCGGTCGCACACGACGTCATCGGGATTCCGCTCAACACGTTCAGCGGGCCGGGCGCTCGCGTCCTCAAGAAGGTCATCTCGGCTCGATGGATCGGCGAGTCATACTCGTGGCCAGCAGCGGCGAAAGCATGGACGGACATGTGAATCCCGAGGAATCGACCGTGGCCGTCTACTTCGACATCGACGGAACGCTGCTCGAACGGCGGCGCGAGGAGGAGGAAGTCGTACCGACGGCCGCCGAGTTCGGCATCGACCTGCGCGACGAGCAGGTAGAGACGTTCGACCAGTTCGTCCGGCAGTACTTCCGTCGGAACGTCGAGGACGGCTACCGCGAAGCCGTGAAGACGTTCACGAAACATCTCGGCCTCGATGTCGATTCCGACGGCGTTCACCGCCTCGCTCAAGCGTCGGAAGGTGGAAAACACCCGACTCGTGGACGGTGTCGAGGGCGTTCTCGACGAATTCGCGGAATCGACACGTCTCGGCATCATCACGAACGGCGAGGGCGACATCCAGCGCGAGAAGCTAGCGACACACGGTATCGACGGCTACTTCGAGCACGTCCTCATCTCGGGGGAGCGCGAGACGATGAAGCCGAAGGACGAGATGTTCGAGATGACGAAACGAGAGTGGGTGGCGGACGGGTACGTTTACGTCGCGGACCGCTCGCCGACGACATCGTCCCGCGAGGGGAAACGGGTTCGCCACCGTCTGGGTGTCCGACGAGTCGTCGCCGATTCCGGACCTCGTGGTGCCGTCGCTCGCCGACCTGTCCGTGGACGGCGTCATGGACGTGGTGTACCGGTGACCGAACGCAGTGTGAGGACACGCGGATTCGAACGACTGAAGGGAAATCGAATGAGAACGACTATGGACGGAACCGTCGGTTCTCGCCCAACGGCGAGAATCGCGGACGAACGGGGAGGAACGGACACGGATGAGTGAATTCACGCCGATTTCGGAACACGGTCTCATCGGGAATCTGGAGACCTGCGCGCTCGTGGACAAGACCGGTGCGGTCGATTGGTGTTGTTTCCCACATATGGAATCCCCGAGCGTGTTCGGATCGATACTCGACGCCGAACGGGGCGGGGAGTTCGCCATCGCGCCGCTCACCGAGTACGACGCCCACCAACAGTATTTCGACCGGACGAACGTCCTCCAGACGACGTTCGAGACGGCGTCCGGCGAGTTGACCGTCACCGATTTCATGCCGGTCATCGGCGAAGCGGTCGCCGACGAGCATCCGGACCAGGCTATCTATCGGAAGGTGACCTGTACCGAGGGGACGGTGGACGTGGAAGCGACGTTCGCGCCTCGGTTCGATTACGCCCGTTCCGAGACGTCGCTGGAATCGACGTCCGGCGGGATTCGCGCGACCGGAGACGGGGACGGCGAGAGCGCGTTCCTCTCGACGCCGACTTCGATGGTCATCGAGGACGGCGCGGCCCACGCCTCGTACTCGCTCGACGCGAACGAGACTCACTGGTACGTGTTCCAGTACGACAGCCACGAACCGATGGGAGGGAGTTCCTGCCGCGAGTTGCTCGACGAGACCATCGAGTACTGGCACGACTGGAGTCACAGTTGTAGCGGGTCGGACTGTCCGTTCGAGGAGATAGGCCACGACCACGTCATCCGATCCGGTCTCGTGCTCAAACTGCTCACGCGGATGGACACCGGGAGCATCTGTGCGGCACCGACGACCTCCCTTCCGGAGAACATCGGCGGGGTTCGAAACTGGGACTATCGGTTTAGCTGGATTCGGGACAGCGCGTTCACCGTGCAGGCGCTGACGCATCTCGGCTACACGACGGCGGCCGACGAGTATCTCAACGACTACATGGAACTAAGCCGTTCGACGGACCCCGAGGACCTCCAACCGCTGTACGGACTGGATCACCGTTCGGACCTCGAAGAGGAGACGCTCGACCATCTCGCGGGCTATCGCGGTTCCAAGCCCGTCCGAGTCGGGAACGACGCGTCGAGCCAGTTCCAACTGGACATCTACGGCGAACTCGTTCAGACGGTTTACCAGATGGCGCTGTCGGACGAGGGGGTCGTCGACGAAGATTTGAGCACCGTCAGGGACATCGCCGAGTTCGTCTGTGAGACGTGGGACGACCCGGATTCGGGGATTTGGGAACCGCGGCGGGAACCGACCCACTACGTCTACTCGAAGGTGATGTGCTGGTCAGCAACTCGACCGCGCCATCGACCTGGCCGAACGGGAAGGCCTCGACGCACCGCTCGGCAGTTGGCGGGAACAGCGGGAGGAGATACGGGACGTGGTGATCGAACGGGGATTCGACGAGGAGTACGACAGCTTCACGCAGACGTTCGATGGTGATCGAATCGACGCGACCGGACTCCTGATCCCACAGACCGGATTCCTGCCGATAGACGACGAGCGAGTCCAAGGAACAATCGAGGCCGTCAGGGAACACCTCACGACGCCCGACGGGTTCGTGTATCGGTATCAGGAAGGCGGCGACCAGATGCCCGGAAAGGAGGGCGCGTTCATCCTCTGTTCGTTCTGGCTCGTCTCCGCGCTCGCCCAATCCGGGGAGGTGGAGCGCGCCGAGGAGATATTCGAGAACGTCTTGGAAACCACGAGTTCGGTCGAACTGTTCTCGGAACAGGTCGACGTCGAACGGGAGGAACTCCTCGGGAACTACCCGCAGGCGTTCAGTCATATCGGCCTCATCAACAGCGCGCTCTACATCGCGGAGGCCAAGCGGGACGACTTTTCGGTCGAATCGATGGGAATGAACGGGACACAGCAAGGGTCACGGACGGGTGACGACTGGACGGGCGAACATCGAACGGCCGAGACGGAATAGTCCCTACTCCCCGTCGAGGACTTCCGCGGAGTTGTCCCGCGGTTTGTAGTCGATGGACCGGAGCGTGTGCGTGAGCGAGAGACAGCGGTCGTCGTTGCGCGAAATCGCGTGAACCGCGACCGGGTTCTCCTTCAGTTCGGAAAGCGCGGCGGCGCGCAGCGCCCTGTGACAGTCGGGCTTGCTGAGCCACATCGCACGGGCGAAGCGCGCGTTCGCCTCCGGATAGTCGGTCTCGGGGTTCTCCTGTGAGTCGCGCAGTTCGTCGCGCGACATCAGCCACCCGATCCTGAGGTTCACCGTTTCGATGTCGTGCTGGTAGGCGAATCGGTTGCCGATAGCCTCGCTCGATACTTTCGTCACGCCGTACCACGAATCCGGGTGCGGCGGTGCGTCGTGCTGGAGTGCAGGCGCGTCCTCGTACATCGTCTCCGGTTCGTCGGGGGCCACGGTCTCTCGGCCGTTGATGGCGTGATTCGAACTCGCGTACACCACTCGGTCGAGTCCGTTCTCGATGGCCGCCGTGTACGCGTTGTAGGTTCCTTGGATGTTCACCGGGGTCAAATCGTCCCACTCGGCGTACGGCGAGGGATTCGCCGCGAGGTGAATCAGAACGTCCTCGTCCGAGAGCGCATCGACGAACGCGTCTCGGTTCGTCACGTCGACCGGGATGCTGTCCATGTCGTCCTGTTCCGTGCGCGTGATGAGGGTGAGTTCGTGTGGAGTGTCGTCGAACGCTTCGATGACCTCCCGACCCACGTTTCCGGACGCGCCGGTAACCGCAATACGTGCCATATCGACAGGTCATGGGCCAACGGGACATATGTGGTGGCCGCCATAGCCAGCAGTTTTTATGTCACTGATGGAAACTGATTTACAATAGTTGAAACGAATTGCGGACATGCCCTCCGACGAACCGTACTTCTCGCGCCGCCAACTGATCGGTGTAGGGACGGTTGCCGCCCTCGGCGCGTGGTACGTTCGCCCCTCCCGATTCACGAGCGAGCAGTCGCTCGACCGACCGATTCCGCGGAAAACGTGGCCGACTTTCGGCCGAGATGTCTCCCGGTCGGAATACGTGCCGACGCTGTTCGCCTACGTGCTGGTCGTGCGAACCGACTGGTGAGCGTCCGAATCGCTGTCACCGTCGGAGTCGGAATCGTCGTCGCGGTCCGAATCCCCGTCGTCCCGGTCGCTGTCGGAATCGCCATCGAGTCCGGCGGAGTACGTCTCGTCGTATTTTACCAGGTCCGCCCATCCGTCGTCCCCGTGGGCGCAGTGTTGACACATGGTATCGGAGAACGTCGGACGAAAGGATAAGGCTTTGTGTGAAAGCGGCCGTTTCAGCGAGAGGAGACGTTCAAACAACGACCCCGGTCTTTATTCTCTTGTGGTGTGTACATCGGTTTGTCATGGTAGACGTAGCAGTCATCGGCGGCGGCCCCGCCGGTCTGAGCGCGGCGCTGTTCACACAGAAGAACGGGCTCGAAACGATGGTGTTCGACACCGACGAGACGTGGATGCACAAGGCACACCTGTTCAACTACCTCGGGATTCGGAGCATCAAGGGAACCGAGTTCATGTCCATCGCTCGCGGACAGGTCGAGGACCGTGGCGCGACCATCGAGCAAGGAGAAGAAGTCACGAGCGTCGAGGAGAACGGCGACGGCTTTACCGTCACGACCGACGACGGCGGGTACGATGCGATGTACGTCGTCTTCGCGACGGGCAACGACCACAGTCTCGCCGAGTCGCTCGGCTGTGAGTTGACCGACGACGACGTCGTGGATGTCGACGTGACGATGAGAACCAGCGTCGAGAACGCCTACGCGACAGGTGCGATGGTCCGTACCGGGGAGTACGAGGCCGTCATCTCGGCCGGTGACGGCGGCGCGGCGGCGCTCAACATCCTCTCGAAGGAGAAGGGCGAACACTTCCACGACTTCAACGTCCCCGGCGACGTGCCAACGCTCGGTGACGACGAGGCGTCGGACTGACGGGACGAGTTCCGCTTCCGAACGTCCGATAGCACTCATTCAATAGCACTCATCCAATACCACTATTTCCGTTGCCCGCGTTGGGGGAACCGATGTACGATTCGATCCTCGTTCCGACGGATGGAAGCGGCGGAGAACAGCAGTTTGTCGAGGAGGCGATTTCGCTCGCAGAGCTGACGGGCGCGACGGTGCACGTCGTCCACGTCGTCGATAGCGGCCTCGCGGAGTCGCTCTCGAAATCGACCCGATCGATGGTGAACGACGACCTGAAAACATCGGGCGAAACGGCGATCGGGTCGATAGTCGGGGCGGCCGAGCGCGCGGACTCGAAACCGAGTCGACTGTCCTGCACGGTAACCCCGCCGAGGAAATCGTCGAGTACGCCGAGGAGAACGACATCGACGCCATCGTCATGGGAACCCACGCGAACAAGGGCGTCAGCCATCTCGTCCTCGGGAGCGTCACCGAACGCGTCATTCGGCTATCGACGGTGCCGGTGCTGGCCGTCAACCTGACCGAGCACCACTCGTCCGAGCACCACTGATTAGGTCCTCGGCGACGAAGGAAATCCATGACGAACCGGCGGGTTGCGACGCTCGGCGTCCTGCTCGGGATTTCCTCGGCGGCAATCGACGGCACCATCGTCAGCACGGCGATGCCGACCGTCGTCCAGTCGCTGGGCGGACTGCAACTGTACGCGTGGGCGTTCGCGGCCTACATGCTGTTCGCGGCGGTGTCGATGCCGCTGTACGGCCGCCTCGCCGACATCTACGGGCGAAAGCGGTTGTTCTTCGTCGGAGCGGGCATCTTCGTCGGCGGGAGCGCGCTGTGCGGCGCGGCGGGAAGCATGCTCGAACTGGTCGCGTTTCGCTCCTTGCAAGGGATCGGTGCGGGCGCGATGTTCGCCATCCCGTACACCATCCTCGGCGTCGTGTACCCGCCCGAAGAACGCGGCCGTGCCATCGGCCTCGGGAGCACGGTCTGGGGAATTTCGAGCGTCATCGGTCCCCTGCTCGGGTTCCTCATCGTCTCGACCATCGGGTGGCGCGGCGTGTTCTATCTGAGCGTGCCGGTCGGACTGCTGGCCGTCCTCCTCGTCTGGGTTTCGCTGGACGAATCGACCGGGAGCGCCGAGCGCGATATCGATTTCCTCGGCGCGGCCGTCCTCTCCGTGGCCGTCGGAACGCTCCTCGTCGGACTCCAACTGCTCGAAACGACGAGTTCGTGGGCACTACCGTTAATCGTCGTCGGAATCGTCGGCTTCGGCGCGTTCTACGCCGTCGAGAAGCGGGCGAGCCAACCCATCGTCCCCCTCTCGATGTTCGACGACACGGTGTTCATCACGACGAACGTGACCGGATTCCTCACGAGTTTCGTCCTCTTCGCGGCGATCACGTACGTTCCGCTGTACCTCCAGAGCGTCCAAGGCGGTGCCGAAAGCGCCGCGCTGGCCGTCTTCCCCATCTCCATCGGGTGGTCGGGGACGAGTTTCCTCTCCGGACGACTGGTGAACCGAGTCGGCGTGCAACGACTCGCCACCGTCGGGAGTAGCCTGCTGGTCGTGAGCTTCGGCGTCGCAACCGTCCTCTGGACGGCGACGACGCCGGTTCCGGTGGTCGTCGTCAACGTGTTCGTGATGGGCGTCGGGATGGGGATGGTGACGCCGCCGCTACTGACGGCGATTCAGAACCACTTCGGCACCGAACTGATGGGCGTCGTCACCTCCTCCCAACAGTTCTTCCGTAACCTCGGCGGGACGATGGGCGTCGCGCTGCTCGGCTTCGCGCTGAACCTCGTCATTCAAAATCGGCTCGCGGCAACGTCCAACATCGCCAACGTCGGCGAACTCCAACAACGGTTGCTCGGGTCGGCCACACCGCCCGCCGGGTTGGCCTCGATTCTAACGGACGGCCTGACGACCGTGTTCGGGCTTTCGGTGGTCGTCTCGATACTCGCAGTCGGTTTCGCGTACTATATTCCCAGAAAGCGCGCCGAGTCGTCTGGACAAGCGACGGCCGGAGACTGAATGCGGAATCGACGGCGACGAGACGTGTTTGATGGCTTTGTGATTTCCGCAACTACGAACATGACCCCGAAAGCCCCCGCCCGTTCGCGGTCGCTGTGCAGGATATCCACGCTCTCCACAACGCCCGCGCGAATAGAGCCTCCACAGCGACTAGAGCAAGCACGAGCGGGCGGGGGCTTTCGAGGTAGTCTACGTTCCAGTAACTGCAATCATACACCAGCCAAACACCGTTTTTCGAAGCGAGTACAGTCGGAGCGAAACTCCAAGTGTTGACGGGTCTCCAAAATTTCCCAAGCCCGCGGCTATTTGTGCCATCTCCCCAAACCACCATCCATGTCAGACCGCGCTTCGAGGACCTCGTCGTCGGCGACCGACAGACGTTCGGCAGTTACACCGTCACCGAGGAGGAAATCCTCTCATTCGCCGAGCAGTACGACCCGCAGGAGTTTCACGTCGATCTGGAGGCCGCCGAGGAGTCGATGTTCGGCGAACTCGTCGCCAGCGGGTGGCACAGCACGGCCATCTCGATGCGAATTCTCGTGGATAACTTCTTTGCGAACAGCGGGAGTTTGGGTTCGCCCGGCGTCGAATCCGTGACGTGGCCCGCTCCGGTCAAACCAGGTGAAACGCTCTCGCTGACGCTGGAAGTCACCGACAAGCGTACGCTGGAGAGCGACCCGAGTCGCGGCCTCGTCACGTTCTCCCTCGAAATGCAGAACGAGGACGGGGAGACGAAACTCACGATGGACCCGAAGGTGTTCTTCGCGCGGCGGGAGAACGGTAAGTAAAGCGGTTATTTGTCCCTTGGGAACATATTTGCTCGCAACGACGAAAGGGAGGATATGGCTCCCACCCGCCGCCAAACGCTCGCCCTCGCGAACGCGCTCGCCGCCGGGGCGCTCCTCCCCGGTTGTCTCGGGTCGTTCTCGATGGAAAAACCGAACCCGAAGGGAGGACTAATGACCGAAACGCCGGAAAAGACCGTGACAGGAACGGAGAACCCGAATCCCGCGTCGGCGGACGAGAAAGCCATCCGAACGCTCGCCCGGGGAAACACCGCGTTCGGACTGACCCTGCTCTCGTCGCTCGCGGACAATTCTCCGGGGGAAAACCAGTTTTTCTCCCCGTACAGCATCTCCGTCGCGCTGGCGATGACCTACGCGGGCGCTCGCGGCGAGACGCGGAGCGAGATGCACGACGTCCTCCAGTTCCCGCTTGACGGCAACTCGCTTCACGCCGCGTTCGGGAAAACCGACGACGAAATCGAGTCCACGGCGGAGCGGTCCACGGCCGACTCCGACGAAGGGACCCCGTTCCAGTTGACGACGGCGAACGCGGTCTGGGGACAGGACGGCTATCCGTGGCGCGATGACTATCTCGGAACGCTCCTGACGTACTACGGCGCGGGATTGCACATCTGCGATTTCGAGCACGACGCCGACGGGGCGAGGAACGCCATCAACAACTGGGCCGCCGAACGGACGGCGGACAAAATCACGGACCTACTACCCGAGGGTTCGCTCGACGCGATGACCCGCCTCGTGCTCACCGACGCCATCTACTTCAAAGCGACGTGGGACGAGACGTTCTCCGAAAAGCGCACGGAACGGAAACCGTTCACCACGCTCGACGGCACGGAAGCGACGGTGCCGATGATGTCCCAATCGAGTTCCTTCCCGTACGCGACGGTCGATGGTCATCAACTCATCGAACTGCCGTACGTCGGCGGCGAAGTCGGCATGGTCGTCGTCCTGCCGAAGGAGGGCACGTTCGAGGAGTTCACGGACTCGCTCGACGCGGACGAACTGACGACGACGGTGGACGAGTTGGAAACGGAGCACGGGTCGATTTCCCTTCCCAAGTTCACCGTCGAATCGTCGTTCGAACTCGGAACGACGCTCTCCGCGCTCGGGATGGAGCGCGCGTTCTCCTCGAACGCCGATTTCGGCGGCATGGCGAACCTCGAAAAAACGGGCGAGGACCTCCGGATAGGGGACGTCTTCCACGAGAGCTACATCGACGTCGACGAGAAGGGGACGGAAGCGGCGGCCGCGACGGCCGTCAAGGTAGTCGCGACGGGGGCACCGATGAACCCGTTCGAGATGACGGTCGATAGGCCGTTTTTGTTCCTGATTCGCCACAAACCGACGGATACGACGCTGTTTCTGGGTCGTGTCGTCAGTCCCTGATTCGAACTCACGCCGTTCGCCTGCGTCGCATCCTCTCCACGAGTCGCTTTGCCGACCCCGAAACCGACTCACGTGTATTGGGTTTCGTCCAGACGTAGCGCGCGCTCCCGTCCTCGAATCGCTGTACTTCATCCAACTGCCAGCCCCGCCGCTCCAGCACCCGCTCGATGGTTAGATAGGGGAAGTGTTCCTCGATGTATCCCACTTCGGTTCCGTAGATGTCGGACGCGTACAGTTGCGAAACCATCCCCTCGTGTTCGACGTCCCATTTGATGTGGTAGTACCAGTAGCTGATATATGTCGGAAGGTCGAGTTTCGGTAGTTGTCCCCGTCGTAGCGTCCCCTCCTGATTGTGCTCCGGCCCGTTCCATGAGAGGGACGAGACGGCATCGTACTCCTCCCCACGTGCTGGCGAATCGTTGAACGTCTCCAACCACTGATGCTCCCCGCACTCCCGAATCACGGTTTCCACGACAATTCTCCGTGGCATGTCGGAATGTACGTCCCGAAAAATAATGATGTTTTTGTGCATCGATCATGCACGATGGGATGGAAGGCGATGTGGAGCAGTGAAATGAGAACGGAGAAGCACGGAGCGATGCGATGAGAGATGAAGCGATGCGGTGCGGAATGAAACGGTGTGGGGAAACCACACCGGTTTCGGAAGTCAGAGGCATGTGGCGGTGATACGATGAGCGGACGTCCCGCCCTTTTCCGGTGACGACCACCAGTCGTCACTTTTCAACCGCAGTCGTAGCCGCCACAACTATTGGATTTACTGAATCTTCCAAATGCTTTGTGGCAGATCGTCACCAGGCGAAATCCGGTGAACTAGCCGTGTTTTCGGTAGAAATTCCCCGCCGTCTGGTGATTCGATGCGGAAGTTATTTATCATAAATGCATAAAAATCAACTCATGCCCGGTGCACGAATCACGGCAGGAGAGCGAGTCACGCTCCGAACGCTCGAAAAAGAAGATCTCCCGTTTCTCCAGCGGGCATACACCAACCCCGAGATACGCTATCCGCTCGGCACGCCGCTCAAGAACCGAGATCAACTCGAAACGTGGACCGAAGACGAGGGGACCGACCAGTTCCTCGTCTGTCTCGACGGCGAGGACGAAGGCGATGAGGACACGCGACCCATCGGTGCCGTGTTCGTCGAGGATGCGAGTTGGCGGCGACCCGAACTCGTCTACTGGTTGATTCCGGACGTTCAGGGCAACGGATACGGAAAGGAAGCCGTTTCCCTCGTCATCGACTACATCTTCCGCGTGTACGACACTCCCGCCGTGGGTGCCGGAGCCTACGCGTTCAACGACGCCTCGCTCGGTCTGCTCGAATCCCTCGGTTTCGAGGAGGAGGGACGAATTCGTATGGATCGGTTCGTCGACGGTCGGTACGTCGATCGGATCGTGTGCGGTCTGCTCCGGGAGGAATGGCGCGAGCGAACCGAATAGAAACATAATTTCCCCCCTTTGAGCATTCAGCCATCGAATTTATGCCGTTCCGGAATCAGGTTCGCCCATGAGCAACTCCGATCTGGAGAACGAGTTCGATTTCGACGGCGAGTTGCCGCCGACGGTCGACCGCGCGGCGATCGACCGAATGCGAACGATTGCGCACGTCTTCGACGACTTCATGCGAATTCCGTTCACCGACATGCGCGTCGGTCTCGACCCCATCCTCGGCGCTATTCCGGTCGTCGGCGACGTCATCAGCGCCGGGCTTTCGCTGTACATCGTCCTCGAAGCGGCCCGGTTGGGTGTCTCGTTCACCACCCTCCTCCGGATGATAGCGAACGTGAGCATCGACGTCGTCGGCGGTTCGGTGCCGGTCGTCGGCGGCATCATCGACGCCGTCTGGAAGGCCAACAAACGCAACGTCGAACTGGTGCTGGAGGACCTCGCCAACGACCCGCTGGACGACGATTTCGACGGCGAAACCGAGGTCGTCGAAATCGAGATCGAGTAACGGTTGGTGACGCTCCGAGATACGTCCGTTTCCATTCACTTTCGAAGTCGAAAGTTTCTCGATGCGGTGGTGCGAGGGATAGTTCGTCTACGACTCCATGTTCGAGACGACTTTCGGTGTCCTCCAGAAATCGCCGCTCGCAATCGTCCCGCTCGTCGCCATCGGTTGGTTCGTCGCGCTGGGCGTCCGTCGGAGTAAACTCGTTTCCCGAGTCGCGCGATACGTTTTCGTCCTCGGCGTGATTCCGCCGTTCTGCCTCTTCGTCCTCGCCGACTTCTTCGGGAGTCAATCGAGTCGAGGTCTCGCGCGAACCCTCCTCGATAGCGAAGTTCGACTGGTCGTCGGCATGCTCGACACTGCCGACAGGCTGACGGCGGCGGTGCTCCGAGCGTTCCTCCAACTTGTGTCCGGGGTCACCCCGGGCGACCCCCTCGCGGGAGTCACGTCGATGCTACCGTCGTGGGACCCGTTCGCCGCCATCTCCGCCGTCGGGTTTCTCGTCGCGGTGTTCGTCGTCCATTTCGTCGCGGGTATCGTCGTGATTCGGATTACCCGGTGGGAGAACGGCGCGTCCCTCGCCGACGAATGGCTGAGCGCCGCCGGTGTGGTGCTGTTCGTCTCCGGAATGGTGTGGATGTTGCTCCAGTTCGACCCCATCGGGTTCGGGAACTTCGAACTCCGGGCGTCAGTGCTGGCCTCCTCGATGGGGTTGGTCACCGGCATCACCGTGTCGAACCTCCCCGTGAACCTCCCGGCGTGGTGGCCGGACGGTGTGATGGGGAGCGGCGAGACGGAAGACGCCGACTCCAAGGCCGACACCGCGACGACACGGGAACGGACGCGACGCACATCGCGTTCGGATACCCGGTCCCCCCGAGCCTCGGCGACCGAACCAGCAACGGGGGACGCTTCGGCGGCCGAATCCACATCGAGCGGCGAAGCCGCCGATTCGAATCCCTCGTTCGAGCGGCTACAGAAAACGGTCGAGTCGCTCCTCCGTCGGTAGGAGACGATTACCCGCTCGCCTGTTCGGCCAGAGCGGCCGCCCGCCATCCCTCGATGAGTTCGTCCGCGCTCGTTATCTCCGCGTTGTACACGTCCTGCAGGTACTCCAACCCGCCACGGTGGGCCTCCTCGCTGAACGCCTCAACGCAGTCCTCCGGGACGGCGATGTGGTAGCCGCGGAAGAGCGCCCCAGCGGAGGCGTGCCGGATGCACATGTTCGTGTGGAGGCCGGTCAGAATCACGCGGGAGACGCCCAGACTCCGGAGGTGTTCGTCCAGCCCCGTCCCGTAAAACGCGTCGTACGTTCGCTTCTCGAAGAGGTGGTCGTCCGGGCCGGGTTCGAGTTCGGGAATCACTTCCGCGCCCTCGGTTCCGCGCATGGCGTGTTCGCCCCACACGTCCAACTCGAAGTCCTCCGGTCGGTGGGCGTCGTTCACGTAGACGACCGGAACCCCGGTTTCGCGCGCGGCGGCGATGAGTCGGTCGAGTTCCGGGATGATGTGCTCGGCGCGCTCGGCCGCGATTTTTCCGGTCACGAAGTCGTTCAGCATGTCGATGACTAGCAGTGCGTCGGTCATTGTTCTCCCCCGAATCGAGATAGGGAGTCAGCGAAGAAAACGGTTGCAGTCAGTAGAAGGGAGATTCTCCTCACCAATCGGAGTTTCGTTGAACACAGCAACTGCGATGAAGACATAAGAAACCCTCGCACACTATCAGCACCGACCGCTGGCCTCCGGCCGGTACCAGCGCGCGCCATTCGGAAGGACGGACAGATACTGATCAACCTCACGGCGCGCGAGGTCTTCGTGAGTGACACAGGAGCGAGCGAACGGCTCGTCAGAGCTATGCTCTGACGGTGGACGACGAGCGTCAGCGAGGAGTCGGTTGGGGAGGCGTGTGGCGCGGTGCGGTTTGGGTGAACTGAAAGGGGCCGTCCGCTCGTGTTCATCGTGGTCGTCTGCGCGAGCTACTATCCGCGCGGGTTGTGTCGCCGCGAGCGACGCAGGAGCGAGGGGCTGCTCGGAAGAGCTTCGCTCTTCCGGCGCGGAGAGCGCGGATATCTCGCGTCAGCGACCGCGAGCGGGCGGGGGCTTTCGAGGTAGTATCCTCGGGAGCTGCACTCGCAAAATGACCAAATACTCCGTTTCGTAGCGGACGGGGACCTTCGAGGCAGTCTGCTTTGTAGTAACTGCAATCACAACAGTACCAGACACTGCTGTTCGTCGTGAGTGGGGATTTCTTACGTCTTCATCGCAGTTGCTGTACTTGCGGAGGAAGGAAGAAGTCATTCACATCCAGTGTGAGATGTGGGAGGAACCGATGACTGGCGACGATAACCCCGTTCAGAAGTCGAGCGAATCCGGCGAAATGCCGACGAATCCGGCGCTCACGTCCCACAGCCGCTTTCGCACCTCCGCATCGTGTGATTCGTCGGAGGATTCGGCGACGTCGCCGTCGCTGAAGTACTCGCCCGTCACGCCGTCGTACTCGGGCGACGCGGCGGCGCGGATGACGGTTTCGGCACCCTCCTCGACGCTCTTCGTGAACGGCAGGGGAAGGATCGAGAACAGGCCGAGCGTCAGTCGTCCGCGAATCGACGCCTCGCGCGTGAACGCGGTTTCGGGCACGAATCCGGGGTTGGCCGTGGTTGCGGTCACGCCGGTTCCGTCCAGTCGTCGCGCCAGTTCGTCGGTGAAGAGGACGTTCGCCAGTTTGGACTGGCTGTAGGCCGCCATGTCCTCGTAATCGCGCTCGCGCTCCAAATCGGCGAAGTCGATGGTCCCGTTCTCGTGCAGTTCCGAGGTCGTCGTGACGACGCGGGCGGGCGCGCTCTCGACCAACAGATCGATCAGCAGATGCGTGAGCAAGAAGGGAGCGAGGTGGTTGATGGCGAACGTGGCTTCGATGCCGTCCACGGTCTCGCTTCGCTGATGGCGGAACGTCCCCGCGTTGTTGACCAGCAAATCGAGTCGGTCGTGGCGGTCCTCGAACTCCGCTGCGAGATTCCGGACGTTGTCTTTGGACGCGAGGTCCCCGACGTACAGTTCGGCCCAACCGTCGCCGTTCCGGGCCTCGATTTCCTTTGCGACTTTGCGGCCGCGTTTGCGATTCCTGCCGACGATGGCGACCGAGGCACCGTACTCGGCGAGTTTGAGTGCGGTCTCGCGGCCGATGCCGCTGGTGCCGCCGGTGACGAGGGCCACTTGATTTCTGAGGTCGGGTTTTGTGGACATGATTGGGTGGAGGGAACGGGAGGGGAAGTCAGTGGTGGAACTCTCGACACGACACTCTCTCAGCCATTTTCACCGAACGACAGTTGGTACCACAGGACAACTATCAACCATGGGGGAGCCAAACGACGAGTTTAATCCTGAAGAACCGGATGCCCGCGACGTCGCCGCGGAAGTGGCCGAGGAGCGCTCCGAGTTCATGTCGCTGATGCCGCACTACTACCGGGGCGAGGTATCGCAGATGTCCACACGGTTGGACAGGTTGGATCTCACCATCGATTGGGCCATCGCGGTCATCGTGGCGATGCTGGCGCTGTCGTTCCAGAGCACGGGCAGTCCGCCGTACTTCCTGTTGATCGGAATGTTCGCGCTGGTGATGTTCCTGTTGTTCGACGTGCGGCGGTATCGCACCTACGACGCGACGCGGTCACGGGTGCGGATGATCGAGGAGAACGTGTTCGCCAACGCGTTCGATCCAAAGGGGTCGGTTCACCGCGATTGGCGGCAAAAACTCGGTCACGACCTTCGGACGCCGACGCTGAAGGTTTCGGTGTGGGAGGCGCTGTCCCGCCGACTCAAACACATCTACTTCCCGCTGGAGACGGTGCTGGTCGTGGCGTGGCTGTTCCGTATCACGGCCTTCGTGCCGAAGGAGACGCCGGTCGAAACCGCCGCCGTTCCGGGGATTTCGGGGGAGTTCGTCATCGTCGGCGTGCTCTGTTTCTACGTCGCCACTGCCCTCCTGACGTTCTGGCCGACGACGCGGGAAGCCAAGGGCGAGTTCCACGGCGAGAAACCCGGCGAGTGGAAGGTCGAAAAGTAATGTATCCTTTGTCGTTCCGTTTCCGCGCGTCGATTACCATCGATATCGAGACGAGCGCCGCCGGAATTCGGGCTACGGCACGCGAACGAGACGGCGTACGATACCTTCACCCTAAGAGCTGAATTTCGACGATGTGCTCTTCGCCCCACTCTTCGGTGTGTTCCTCGTCGAGGGCCAACGCTTCCGATAGCTCCTCCACTTCCCGTTCGAACATGCAGATTGAACAACTGACCTGGTATGGCAAGAGTCACCTCCGCTGACGGACCCCATCCACCTCTTCGGCAAGTAGTAAGTGGGAAACGAGCGGTTCGGGTAGTTCGTGGATTACGATGTGGTCCTCTCCAAACGTGTACTCGATGATCCCGCTATCGGAGAGTCGTGGGAGATGGTTGTGGTACAGCGACAGTTCGATTCGATCGCGGGACTCGACTCCCTCCGACTCGACGAGTTCGGCGACGAGAGCACCGATCTGTATCGGACCGCTACGCGCCCGGATCGCGTGCAGTATCCGCCGACGTCGGTCGTCGCCAAGCAGTCGAAAGATTTCGGTAAGAGAGGAGCGCTCCATCGTGACACAGTTGCCGGTGTTTCGAGACTGCGGTTTACTCATTGTCTACTTCCACTTTGTTCGGAGTTTGAAAAGTAAAGGGAGCCTCGATGCCTAGTGTCACTCCGACCATAAACCGCGGGGGAGGCTAGACTACTAGGCTAGGGCGATGCATCGCTTCCCGTGACGAGTTCCGCCAGGACCTTTCGGGTTCCCTTCCGGATGTGTTGATAGAACGTCGCCGACGAGATTCCCAGCGTCGCGGCCAACTCTTCGCCCGTGACGTCTCGCGGGGAGTTGAAGTATCCCGCGTGATACGCCACTTCGAGGATTTCCCACTGGCGGTCGGTCAGTCGGTCGTCGAGGTTCTCGGCAGTCCCGACGTTCCCTCTCGAACGATCTGTCGACTGTTTGGATCGAAATTCGGTCGCGGGGAACTCCCGTCGGAGACCTTCGATGATGCCCCGCGTATCCGCCTCCGGCGCGACTTCCGCGACCAACGTCGCGCCCCCTCGTTCGACTTCCACCGTCCGTATCGTCGCCCCGTACTCGGTGAGAGTGAGAAGTGGAGAGTTGCCAGACAGGAGACATTCGATCGTTCCGCTGCTCCCCTGTTCACGGAGGACACGAGCGTCGTCGATACTCGGGTTCCGACCGAGATGCTCGCATACGCTAGTCGGCGGCGTGTCGGTCACTTCGAGATACGAGACGAAGGCACCGTCAGCCGTCGGCGTTAACTTGGATATGGAGAGCGAACAGTCTAACCGCTCGGAGACATCGACGAAGACGGCGTTCGGATCCGTACACCGAAATTCGAGTTCGACGACCGTATCAGCATGGAGGAGTCGCTGGTTTTCGGCGGCGTGAATCGTATGACCGATACGCTCGCCGACCTCCTGAAGGAGGAGTTGCTCGTGCTCGTCGAACGCAAACTGACGGCTCGAACACAACACCAAGACACCGTAGACGGTGTCCCGGTACACCAGCGGAACGGCCGCCGAACTCCGATAGCCACACTGAACCGCGCGTTCGTGCCACCGCTCGTACGTCGGATCGGAGAGAATGTCCTGGACGGCGTGGACGGTCCCGGACTGGAGCGCCCGACCGGCGGGACTGTGTTCAAGGTCGCTATCGTCGGTCGTAATCGTGACGTCCGAGAGTCGTTCGTCCTCGATACCCGCCCAGGTATGTGGCACGATTTCGTTCCCGGGACCGTTGTTGGCGATCCAGGCGAAGCGGTACGCTTCGGAACTGGCGAGGCGATCACAGACCAACTGTTCGGCTTCATTTCGGGTCGATGCCCGTGTCAGGACCCGATTTAACGAACGGAGGCTTTCGGTGATCTGATGGTGTCGTTCGAGTTCGTTGCGCTGCCGACGAAGCGTTCGTTCACGTTCTTTGCGTTCCGAGACGTCGGTGTTGATGGTGACGAAGCGTTCGATGCTGTTTTCGGCGTTTTTGATCGGTGCTGTCGTCTGGTGAACGGTATAGGTTTCGCCCGACTTTCGCCGATTAACGACTTCGCCGATCCAAACGTCCCCTCCATGAATCGTCCGCTGGAGGTCCCTGTAGAAGTCGGCGGTGGTATCGTCGGCCTTCAGGAATCGGGGGTCCTCGCCGATAGCTTCCTCGGCGGTGTAGCCCGTGATAACCTCAAACGCGGGATTGACGTACTCGATCGTGCCGTCCCTGTTCGTGAAATAGATCGAGTGCCTCGACTGTTCGATCGCCTTCCGAAAGGCACGCAAGTGGAGTTCGTGCTCACGGCGTTCGGTGAGGTCCCGCGTCACCTTCGTGAAACCCTTGAGTGATCCTTCGTCGTCGAAGCGGGCAGTGATGTTGACGTGGGCCCAGAAACGAGTGCCGTCGTTCCGAACACGCCATCCCTCGTCCTCGAAGCTACCGTTCTCGACCGCCAATTCGAGTTCCCTGTCCGGCCAGTTCACCGCTCTGGCAGCCTCGGGATAGAATACCGAAAAATGCTCGCCGACGATGTCGGTCTCCCGATACCCTTTGAGGTTCTGCGCACCGCGATTCCAACTGACGACGGTGCCGTCCGGATCGAGCTGGAAGATAGCGTACTGTTCGACTGACTTGGTAAACGACATGGGTTGGTGAGTGCTGTATGGATTCGTTCTCGAACTGTCTCGGCGACTTCTCGGTCACCCGTTACTCGATCGGGGCGATTATCCGCGACCGAACACGATCGCTCTCCGTTTCGAGAACGCAGGCTTCTTACCTAAAACGACAGTGTTTCGTTCAATTTCTCGATATTTTTGAGGGCAGGAGGGATGAGGAAGCGACGAAACAGGTTCGCCGCCACGGGTTTCGAACTCAAGGATTAACAGTCGGGTCGCCGTACTGTATTCACAGTGCTCACTTCGATAAAAGCGGTGTTCTGGAACGGGATGGACCGGCGGCTTCGGCTCCCGTGGCGGTTCGTCGTCGCCGAATCGTCCTCGCCATCCTCTCGTTCGGGGTGATACTCGCGTTCAGGCCGATCCTCCGCCCCGTATTCGTCGTATTGGGACTCGGATCGTTCGGGCCCGAAGGGCGGTTGTTGGTCCGGGTCGTCGTCGAACTGATCGTGGTGTGTTCGTTCACGTACCTGGTCGGGCGGTTTCTCGACCGCCGCCGGTTCGCCGACTTCGGGTTTCATCTCTCGCGGTCGTGGTGGTTGGACCTCGGGTTCGGCCTCGTCCTCGGCGTGGCGCTCATGACCGCGATATTTTTCGCCGAAGTCGCGTTCGGCTGGGTTCGAGTCGTCGGCTATCTCCGAACCGCGCCGAACGTGTCGTTCGTCGGCGCGTTCCTCCTCTCGATGCTGCTCTTCGTCTTCGTCGGAATCAGCGAGGAGTTGCTGATACGCGGCTACCTGCTCACGAACCTCGCCGAGGGGTTCCGCTGGTTTCGATGGGTATCCGCGGACGCGGCGGTTGCGGCCGCGACGCTCTGTTCGTCGGTGGTGTTCGGCGTCCTGCACGTCTTCAATCCGAACGCGACGCTCACGAGTACGCTCGTCGCCGTCCTCGCCGGTGTCATGCTCGCGTCCGGGTACGTGCTCACCGGCGAGTTGGGTATCTCCATCGGGTTGCACATCTCGTGGAACTTCTTCCAGACGAGCGTGTACGGGTTTTCGGTGAGCGGCCTTCGACTCCCGGTGACGCTCGTCGCCACTCGGCAGGTCGGTCCGCGCGTCGTCACCGGCGGACCGTTCGGTCCGGAGGCGGGCCTCGTCGGCGTCGCCGCGATCTGTCTCGGCGTGGCGGCCATCGTCTGGTGGGTTCGGTTACGCGGGACGGACGGGGCGATTTCGTCCGTCTCGACCCCCGAACTCCGCTGAACGGCTCAGACGCCCGGAATCCCCAGCGCCCCCAGCGGTGATGATGTCGAACAGCGCGAAGATGTAGAGGACGATGGCAGCCGCGAACCACGCGACCAATCCGATGACGATGGCCGTTCCCCAGCCACCGGGATAGCGCCAGTTGATGACGCCGATCCACGCGATGAGCGCGAGCAGCGCGCCGATGATGGGAATCCACCCGACGAAGAAGCTGATGATTCCCCACACTATCGACCCGATAAGTGCGGTGATGATGGCGTGGCCGTAGCTTCCCGCGCGGTCCGTCGTCACCCTCGCACCGACGTAGATGCCGAATCCGCCGATGAGCAGGCTGACGAGGAAGATGATTATCGTATCTATCCACGCCATCCTACAGCCCTCCTCCGTTCCGCCGGAGTTCGGTTTCGAGACGGCCAACTGTCGTGTTATATCGTTCCACTGTGTTCCCCCCGAGGCTCATAACGTTCCCATCCATCGTGTGTCTGTCGGTTGTTCAGTTCGAGTCGCCGACATACGGGATAATCCGACGTGTGCGGACGGCGGTTTCCTCGCCACTTATACCGACGGTTGCCGAATACCGACTAACCACGATGAACGAGCAGCGAGGAACGGAACAACGAATCAGGGAGGCCGCGTTTCGGGCGCTTGCGAAGCACGGATACGCGGACCTCTCGATCAAGATCATCGGCGAGGAGTTGGGACAGAGTCCGTCGCTCATCTACCACTACTTCGAGGACAAAGACGAGTTGCTCCTCTCACTGCTGGACGTGTTTTCGGAGAAGTTCGTCGAGAAGCAACTTCGGGAACGGACGGGCGACCCCGAAGCGGACCTCCGCTCCGTCGTCGATACGTTTCTCGACCCGACGCGACCGGAATCGGAGTCGGTCGTGATATCGTCGTCGGGGGACGAACCGGCAGTGTCGTCGGTTTTCATCGAACTGTGGGCACAGGCGGCACGGAACGACGCGTATCGGGAGAAACTCACGGAGATAGATACCGAGTTACGGGACATACTCGTCCGAATTCTCGATTCGGGCATCGAGGACGGCACCTTCCGCGATGTGGATACGGAAACGACGGCGGAACACATCCTCGCCCTCCTCCTCCACGGGATGCACACCCGGACGACGACGAACAGGGGCGGTGTGCCGGACACGATGCGGAACTGATCGACGACATCATCGAGAACGACCTGCTCCGAAAAAACTGAAATCCGATAGCTTGGACGACTACCCCTGGCCGATGAGTCGGTCCTCGTCCTCCCAGAACTCCTGCCGGAGTTGGTACTTCTGGACTTTGCCGGTCGCAGTTTCCGGCAGGTCGTCGTCCACGATGATCTTGCGCGGAATCTTGTAGCCCGCCATCCGCTCGCGGCAGAAGTCCTCCACGTCCGCATCGGACAGTTCGACGCCGGGTTTCGGGACGACGACGGCCGTCACGAGTTCGCCCCACTCGTCGCTCGGCGTGGGAATGACCGCCGCCTTGGCGATGTCGGGATGGTCGTACAACACGTCCTCGACTTCGATGGACGAGACGTTCTCGCCGCCCGAGATGATGATGTCCTTCTTGCGGTCCTGAATCGAGATCATCCCGTCCTCGTCGATGGTCGCGAGGTCGCCCGTGTGGAAGTAGCCCGGTAGTCGGTCGTTGAACGCCTCGTCGGTCGCCTCCGGTTTGTTCAGGTAGCGGTCCATCACCTGATTGCCGCGGACGACGACCTCGCCCATCGTCTCTCCATCCGGGGGGACGTCGCTGCCGTCGTCGTGAACGACGCGAACGTCGGTGCAGATGACCTCGCTCCCCTGTTTGACCTTCAGGGAGCGTCCGCGTTCGGCGAGGAGCGCGGCGAGTTCGACGTGGTGATGATGGGTGCGGTCTCGGTCAACCCGTAAATATGGATGATGCGCCACCCGATGTCGTCCTCGACGGTTTCGATGGTCGCCGTCGCGGGAGCGCTTCCGGCCGTGGCGATGCGCAGTTCGCGGTCGCCCGTCGTCCCCACGTCGGGGTTGTTCTCGTTGAACGCGATGACGCGGTTGAGCACCGTCGGCGCGCCGCACATGAACGACACGTCGTAGTTTCGAATCTTTTCGAGCGTGCGCTCCGGGGTGAACTTCCGGAGACAGACGTGCGTAGCGCCGGTTCCGGTGATGGCGTAGGTGTGGCCCCACCCGTTGCAGTGGAACATCGGGAGCGTCCAGAGGTAGGTGTCGTCGTCCCGAATCTCCATGTGCTGGTTGAGCACGATGGCGTGCCAGTGTTCGGTGCGGTGGGTTCGAACGACGCCCTTCGGGTCGCCCGTGGTTCCGGACGTGTAGTTGATGCTCGCGTCGTCGTCCTCCGAGATATCCGCCCGCTCCGGCGCGTCGGCCGACGCTCGTCCACGAGGGTCATGTAGTCCTGCCAGTCGCCGTCGATTCTGTCCGCTTCGTAGCCGATGAAAAACTCGGCCGGGACCGAATCCCGAACCGCTTCGACCTTTTCGGCGAAGTCGTAATCCGCGATGACGACCGACGCCTCGCAGTCGTTGAGGATGTACTCGTAGTTAGCGGGCACGAGTCGGTAGTTCATCGGGACGTACACCGCGCCCAGATGGTTGGTCGCGTACAACGCTTCGAGGAAGTAGTGGGTGTTCGACGCCAGCATCGCCACGCGGTCGCCCTGTTCGACCCCGAGATCCGCCAGAACGTTCGCGAATCGGTCGACCCGCTCGCTGAATTCTTCGTAGGTGTACTCCGTACCGTCGTCCGCGATGACGCCGACCACGTCATCGTAGCAGTCAACGGCGCGGTCGAGGAAATCCAACGTCGTCATTTCCTTCTTCATGAACTGTCATGTAGATGGTTTTCGGAAGAGGGGGTAAAGATTTCGACTCTTGGTAGCACCCCACAGAGAAAATCAGTGGACCTTTGGTGTCAAAGATGCATTTTTCCGAGAACTTGGCAGTGGGCTGTTTTAGGCAGAGTGTGAAAAACAGATGGCCCAATTCCCTGCCCGAAATGAAAGTAAGCAAAGAATTAGATTTGACGAGAATATAGAGATAGTATGGGTCCCAGCAATTCGCTCACCTCCACACAAAACACCACATCGACACTGGTGAGTAAGAAACGGTTACTATTCGCAGTAGTTTTTGGTCTTATAGCAATCGCACTTAGTTATTTGCTCGGTCAAGCAAACACAACTAATCAATTCGTCACACAGTATATTATCGCAACTACCGCAATATATATCGTTTTGACACCATTTAGAGTGCTCCGATAATATATCCAGAATATACTACTTCAAGCTGAGAACGAACGGAGTACTCCGTGCCGTCGTCCGCGATGACGCCGAACGAAAATCGAACCCTTTTTGTTTTAGGCCACCCTAAAAATCTCCGATGGCTGTCAACTCACGGGCCGTTGACGGAACGACCACCCCCTCCCGATCGACGACTCCGGATATCGATCTCTGCGAAACACGGCCCGAGCGGTTCGTTTTCATCGAGGACGGAAACACGGATGGCTGGATCGCAACGGATACTGTCGTCTCGTCGTTGCGGTAATACTCGACAATTCTTCGAAAACGAAACGAATAGAAGAGCGACGGAATCAGTGCGTCGCGGATTCGAGGACGAGCGTGTCGTCTTCGAGGTAGTGGGCGATGGTGTGTGCGTACTCCTCTAGCTCCACCAGTTGTTCCCGAAGCATTTCTTCGGTCGCGTAGTCGCCGAGACCGTTGGCGAGCTCGATGTGGTCGCGGTAGCTCTCGATGATGTCACCGTACATTCCGAGGTCGTGGCGGAACGAGGTTCGGATGTCGTACACGTCCTCGTCCTCGGGTTCGACCGTCGCGGCCGCCGAGAGCGCCGCCATGCTGGCGTGCGGGACGCCACCGATCGCCTGGACGCGCTCCGCGACCGCATCCGCGGCCTCCTCGACTTCCTCGTACGCTTCCTGAAGGAAGAGGTGGATGTCGTGGTGTTCGGCCCCTTCGACGTTCCAGTGGTGCTTGTGTAGCTGATGGTAGAGCACGTACGCGTCCGCGAGGTCCGTGTTCAACGCGTCGATGATCTGTTCTGCCTTCGCCTCTTCGAGGCGAAGCGGGTTCTCCTCGACCGTACCGGCCTTCTGCCGGACTTCCTCTTGAACACTCATTGCAACTACTACTCCGTTGGGGAGCCACATATATCTTTTCAAAGGAAAACAATTTTTTTGGATGCCCTAAAATTATTTGGACGCTGTCGGCGTCGATGCCCCCGTTTTCGAGGGGGTCACAACCACCGTTTTCGACGGTTTCCAGGTCTCTGACGGTGGTAAACCGATCAAGATGACGAAAACGGTGGGGTGGTGAAATCGTCCGAATCGTGTCGAGATACGCACCATTTATGCATCGAACAAAACACTTTTAGGTTTTTAGGCTAGCCTAAAACCATGGAACAGGGCAACGATGAAACGGTGAACACGCGTAGCACTTCCGCCTCACACCGCCGGAGAACCCCCACGAACCCCGATAGCGCGGGAACGCGACGGACACACGCATGGTAGGACACACGCTCCACGACATTCGCCGAAGTGTCGAATCGCTCGAAACGGACGACGGTGCATATCACATCATCTGCGCCCGAACGGGAACCAGTCCGGTTCCCATCGCGGGACGACGGTTCGACAGTCGACACACCGCACGGGCGGCACTCCGCTTCGCCGAACAGTATCGAGCAGCGCTTCGTCGGTACGACCCACAGCTACCGTACCACGACCTCATCGTCTGCGAGGCACCGGAAACGTACACCTCGTCGGAGAGACGGCCGGAGACACGACAGCGCTGGCGCGACGGAAGGACGAATCGACTGCGGACGGTTCGGTTACCGACCGACAGCCGCTCATCGATTTCTGTCACGACGTTACCGGCGCGCTCTTCGAGACGCTCGCGGACGAGGGATACGAGCGCGTAGAGCGTGCGGTGATGGACGTGTATCTGGACGCCGCGGAGTCGGTTGCGGACCGGGACGAGTTCTGTCTCGTGCTGCTCGAAAGCATGGTCGTCGAGTTGACCGACCAGTTGTCCGCGGACGAACAACACCACGTCCTCGAAGCCGCGTCGAGACGAATGCCGCCGGTCGAAGACGACGGGAGGACGATAGAAACCGCCCTTCAGCGTCTGGTTTCGGTGTCCATCGCGGCCGACTATCACCTCACTCCGCTGGACGACACGTCGTCATCCCGCGGATGGCTCGTTACGCTCTCCGAATACGCGCTCGACGGTGACGAACGCTACCTTCCGACGCTTCCGCTCGCCATCGAACTCAACCGAATCCTTCCCGATCCGGTGTCGATAGAGTGGGCCCGGGCGGTCGATACCCACGATTGGGAGCTACGATTGTCGACGCGCGACCCGACGAAATCCACCGACACCGGCCTCCTTCGAGCGGCGATCAGGGATACCTGACGACGGGCGGAACCGATCACTTGACGATCAAGACCGGAACCGATGCCCGGCGCGTGACCGTCTCGGCGACGCTCCCGAGTACGAGACGGGTCGCACCGGACCGACCGTGGCTTCCGAGGACGATGCGGTCCATGTCGTGTTCCTCCGCGTATTCGACGATGACGTGTTTCGGGTCGCCG
Source organism: Haladaptatus sp. R4 (assembly GCF_001625445.1). NCBI lineage: Archaea > Methanobacteriati > Methanobacteriota > Halobacteria > Halobacteriales > Haladaptataceae > Haladaptatus > Haladaptatus sp. R4. The sequence continues at coordinate 58,423 of NZ_LWHG01000032.1, forward strand.
AATTCGACGGCGGTCGCCAGCGTGACGTCGAACTCGTCCGCGAGTTCCTGTGCCGCGTCGAACAGGTCGTCGGCTTTCTCGTGGGCGGATTCGTACCACTCGTTCCAGTACTCCATCGAAACGGACCCCGGCGGGGCACCGTCCGTGAACTTCGGTCGCATGACCTCGACGATGTTGAACCCGGACCCGATGGGGTCCATGACGTACAACGCCGTGACCGTGGTATCCGGATAGTCCGAAAGAGCGACTTCGAGCGCTTTCGAGGACAGCGGGGAACCGTCTATCGGGACGAGGATTCGTTGTGCCATGGGGTCTATACGGGACCGTTTAGGATAAGCGATAGCGGCGGGGAAAACCGACGGTCGGGGCCTATCGTGAGTTCATCCGAGCGTTCGTTCGACGACCGTCGTGACGATGACGAACGCGACGGTGCCGAGTGCGATCCAGACCCAGTGAGCGGCAGAGACCGGAAACACGTCGAACAGGGCGTTCAGCGGCGTGTAGAGCACGAGCAGTTGAAGACCGAACGACACGGCGACGGCGGCGATCAGCCACGGATTCGAGAACGGGGATTGGTTGTATCGGGACCGGATGACCTGGATGACGACCATCTCGACGGTGACGATGAACGTGAACAGCAGGGTCTGTGCCGTGACGAGTTCGCGGACGGCCGCCAATCCGTAGAAGAAGACACCCAACCCGATGACCGTCATCGTGAGACCGATCGAGATGATGGAGAACACCATGCGACGGTCGATGACACCCTGCCCGTCGTTTCGCGGGGGTCTGTCGAGGATGTTGGGCGCTTTGGGGTCGGTTCCGAGGGCGAGCGCCGGGAGGCCGTCGGTCACGATGTTGATCCAGAGCAGCATGACCGGCGTCAGGATGAGCGGATCGGCTTCGGCCGCGAACAGGTCCGGAAAGAGGAGCGTGCCGACGAAGACGCCGAAGAAGACGGTGAGGACCTCACCGGCGTTCGCGGACAACAACAGGTTCACGAACTTTCGAATGTTGTCGAAGATGGCACGCCCCTCGGCGACGGCGTCGCGGATGGTGACGAAGTTGTCGTCCAGTAACACCATGTCCGACGCCTGTTGGGCGACGTCGGTGCCACGGATGCCCATCGAGATGCCGACGTCGGCGTTCCGGAGCGCCGGTGCGTCGTTGACCCCGTCACCCGTCATGGCGACGGTGTGTCCGTTCCCCTGAAGGGCCCGAAGGATTCGGACTTTGTGCTGCGGCGATACGCGAGCGAAGACGTCCACGTTCTCGACGACATCGCGCAGTTCGTCGTCGGAAAGGGCTTCGACGTCCGCGCCGACCATCGCCGTCTCCGAATCGAACCCGATGTTCCGACCGATGGCTTTCGCCGTGTCGAGGTTGTCGCCCGTCGCCATGACGACCCGTATTCCTGCGTGCTGACAGTCCTCTATTGCTTCCGGGACTTCGTCCCGAGGTGGGTCGATCATCCCTTGGAGACCGAGAAACACCATGTTTCGTTCGATGTCCTCCGGGTCCGCCTCGGTGTTATCGACCGAGCGAGCGGCGAAGCCGAGCACTCGGAGCGCGTTCGAAGCGAACGTCCGGTTCCGTTCGAGGATTTCCTCCCGTTTCGCGTCCGTGAGTTCCCGAACTTCCCCGTCTTCGAGGAATCGATCACAGCGTTCCAGAACCACCTCGGGTGCCCCTTTCATGTAGGCGGTCAGGTCCGAATCGACGCCGACGGAGTCGCCGCGCGAAAGGACGGAAAGTGATTCCCGGGCGACGACGGTCATCCGCTTTCGTTCGGAGGAGAACGGGATTTCACGGAGACGCTCGTGAGCGGGAGCGACGTTCGACTTCGCGGCGGCAACCAGAAGGGCGACCTCGGTCGGGTCGCCGTAATACTCGTCGTCCGCGGAGTTCGGCGTTCGTTCGGCGTCGTTACAGTACGCCCCGCAGGAAAGGAGGGGCGTGAGTTCTTCGGGATTCGCACGTTCACCGTCGCGTCGAAACTCGCCGTCCGTCGAAAGGCCCGACCCGGTGACGTCGTAGGCAGCGCCGTCGAAGTACACCCGCTTGACCGTCATCTGGTTCTCGGTGAGCGTCCCCGTCTTGTCGCTCACGATGACCTCGACGGAGCCGAGACTTTCGACCACCGGGAGTCGCCGGACCAGCGCGTCGCGGTCGAGTATCTTTCTCGACCCCAGCGCCAGCGTCAACGTCACGACCGCCGGTAACCCCTCGGGGACCGCCGCGACTGCCAGCGTGATTCCGGTCAGCAGTATCGAGAGCCACCCCGCGGCAGTGAACACGAATTGGGTGGCCGCGATCACGAGAATCAACGCGACGATACCGAACCCGATCCGTTTTCCGAGTTCGTCCACCTCCTTCTGGAACGGTGTTTCCCGCGGTTCGGCCTCCTGAATCTCGGTCGCGATATCGCCCACTTCGGTGTCCATCCCCGTGGCCACGACGACGGCCCGTCCCCGGCCTTTGATCGCGGTCGTGCTCATGAATACCATGTTGTCCCGCTCGGCCAACGGCGCGTCCGCGTCGACGGTTCCCGATACCTTCGTGACGGACGTGCTCTCGCCGGTGAGGGCGGCCTCGTTCGTCTCCATCGCCGTCGCGTCCACGAGGCGCGCGTCCGCCGGAATCACTGACCCCTGCTCGATGACGACGATGTCGCCGGGAACGACGTCCGCGGCGTCGACGGTGACGGTCTCCCCGTTTCGGAGCACGGTCGCGTTCGGCGTTGAGAGTTCCTGCAGGGATTTGATGGACATCTCGGCTCGGTAATCCTGCACGAACCCGAAGAGACCGTTCGCCAGCAGGATAAGCAGTATCAGGGCCGCCTCCTCGTATTTTGGGGCCGTCCCGGGGAGCACCCCGACCGCGACCGAGAGGAGGGCGGCGAATATCAGCAGGTAGATGAGGAAATCCTGAAATTGGGAGAGAAACAGTCTGTATGGTGAAACCCCGGCCTCCTGCTCCAGTTCGTTCGGTCCGAACTCCGCTCGCCGGTCCGTTGCTTCGTCGTCGGTCAACCCCTCCTCGTCCGAATCCAGTCGCTCGAAGACGCGTTCGAGCGGTTCGCTATACCACTCGGTCGGTCCTTCTTCCGAGAGTTCAACGGCGTTCATCGGTCACGGACGGTGGGAAACGGCGCGTTCGACTGTCGATATCCGTCGGATACAAAACATATATCACCGCACGTTTGCGGTCGTGAAAGAGCTTTGGTGGTTTCTCGGGAGGTGATTCCCATCCAACTGCATGAAACTCAGTCGTCGCTCGGGACGGCAATCGGACGTTGGGTGTCGTTGTCGCGAGCAACGTGAGCGCGCCGACGAGAGCCGTTGCGACGACCAGTAGCACGCAGACGAGGTACTCCGTGGTGTAACTGAACTGGACGGCGAACGGGAGGGCGACGAGCGGGCCGACCGTCGAGCCGAAGTCGCCGAAGACGTTGTAGACGCCCCCGAGTTTACCCACGTCGTTTTCGGGGCTGATGTCGCCAAGATACGCGAGCAGGGGGATGTTCACGGCTTCGACGCCGATGCCGATGACAGCCACGCCGACGAACGTCCCGGCGAGCGTCGGAACGAAGGCGAGAAGGCCGAAACCGACGGCGAGGAAACCGAGCGACGGAATCGAGACGAACGCACGATTCGACACGCGGTCGGACGCCGGACCGGCGACCAGCGTCGTGGCGCTGGAGAACAGCACGCTGACGGCCATCACGACGCCGCTGATCCCGGTCGCGTCGAGAAAACCGATGTGGATGCCGACCGCCGCGGCGTACTCCACGACCGTCGAGAGGAGCACCCCGGCGAACAGAAATCGGACGACGAAGTTCACGAGTCCGACCGAGAGGATGCGAACGTCGGAGGTGACGATGCTCGGTATCTCGCGCAGTCCGGTGTTGGTTTCGACGGCGGGATGGAGGTCGGGCAGGACGAGGAAGGCGACGAACGCGGCGAACAATCCGGCGACGCCCGCGACGAGGAAGGCCGGGGTGAACCCGTAGACGTTCGCGACGAGTCCGCCGACGACGAGTCCGGTCGGGAAACCGAGGCTCTGCCCGCCGCGCAGGTAGCCCGTCCATTTGCCGCGGTTTTCCGTCGTCGTGACCTTCGTCACGGTGCTGAACGCGCCGACGAAGACGAACGCCGACCCGATTCCCCACAGCACGCGCGACCCGGCGAACGTCGTGGCGCTCACGGCGGTCGCCGTCAGCGGAAGCGCACCCGCGAGACCCTTCGTCCACGCACCCGTCAACCCGAGGACGTAGCCGAACGGCGCGAGTCCTTGCAGGACGAATCCGACGAGCATGGGTCGTCGAGTGCCGAAGCGGTCGAGGATCGTTCCGGCGGGTGTGTTCAGCAGCATTCGGGTGAATCGGTTGATGGCGAGGATGATGCCGACGGTTAGTGCCGAGAAACCGAGTAGCGTGCCGAGTCGTGGCAAGGTCGGGAAGGCGACGCCGCCGCCGATGCCGCCGAAGAAGACGCCCGCGATGAGGCTGAGAACGACGGTTTTCGTGTCGTGGTCGGAACTCACTCCGCGATCACCGTCACGTACGTCTCCGGGGTCGGTTCGTATCGGGAAAACGAATCATCGGTCATACCTAAACTGAGCCGATTGAGAGAGATAAACGGATGGTTTACGGCAGATTGGTCGGACCGATACCGTGTGGAGAATGAGGGGAGTGGACGGTGTATTCGAACACCACACCCGCGGAGTTCGTCCCCGAGGAGTCCATCCCCGAAGCATCCGTCCCCCAGAATCCATCCCCGAGAAGTCCGTTATCGACCGAGGATGGGGTCTTTGAGCGCGACGACTTCCGCCATGATCGCCTCGACGTTGTCGTCATCGACGCCGTTCGTTCGAAGCGCGGTTTCGAGATGTTCGCCGACGGCATCGAAGTCGGGTTCGTCGATGTCGAGATGGTCGTGTGCTTCCCGCATGTCCGCACCCGTGTACTCGACCGGACCACCGGCAACCGCGCTGATGAACTGGATTTGATGGGCGCGTAGTTCCTGCATGTCCATTCCCTCGAAGTAGGGGACGAGTCGCTCGTCGGACAACACGTGGTCGTAGAAGTCCGTGACGACCGCTTCGACCGCATCGTGACCGCCGATTTCCTGATACACTGATTGAGACATCGTGTCGATACGATAGTCGGCGGGGATTTCGCATACGGTTGATCACTACCATACTCGGGTTTATTTAAGCCCGTGAGAACAGATGCCAAGAGGGATGTGAACGAGGGACACCGTTCACGATTCCTGGCTCACCCCGACGGATTCGCCGATTCTCAGACCGGTGATTCACCCACGGACCGATAGTTCATCCGTCGACGGCGGTTTCAGGACGAGAGGATTTGGTCGAGCAGTTTCGTCTGTGCGACCGAGAGGTGTTCGAGGAACGTGGCGACCGAAATCCCGAGTTCGGTCGCGACCTCCTCGGCGGTCGCCCCCTTCGGCGATGCGAAGTATCCCATCTCGTGGGCCGTTTCGAGCGCCTCGTACTGGCGGTCGGTGAACGCCGTACGGTCCACGAACAGCAACGACCGCTCGTCGCGGCCGCCGACCGTGTGAGCCGATTCACGGTGACGTTCCCGCAGCACGACCGCAAGTCGGTGACGACGCCGCGGAGCGTTTCGAGGTCGGGCGCGATGAACGAGAGGACGAGTCGACCGGAATCCGCCCGGAGGGTCCGAACGGGACAGCCGTGATCCGGGACGCGCTGACACGGACACTCGCCGTCGTGGGTGTACCGATACACCGATTTCGTCTCGTCGACGAACACTTCCTCGACCGCCGCCGGTTCCGCTCCGGCGTCGTCGGAGCGGTCGACCGTCAGTTCGCCGACGACTCCCGTCGCCGCCTGCTTGGCGTTGGCGTTCTGCGTGGCGTTGGCGTGTTGGTCCACGCGGACGGATTCGATTTCGAACTCCTCGCTGATCGACGAGACGGGACATCCACCCGCGTCGCTCACCGCGAGTTGGACGTGAATACCGGAGGCCATAGCTAAACCTATCCCCCGCCGACGGATAAATAACTCAGTACCGTCCCGCCGAGCTACTGCCTTCCGTGACGCCGCGGATTTCGAATCTGGCACCGCCGCTCGTGGAACCGACGACGTCGATTTCCCACCCGTGGGTATCGACGCACTCGGAGACGATGGTGAGTCCGTACCCCGTCCCATCGTTCACGGTGTGGCCGTAGTCGAACACCTTGGACCGTTCGCTGAACGGAATCCCCGGTCCATCGTCCTCCACGAAGAACCCGTCGGAGAGCGTCCCGACGCGTACCTCCGTTTCGGGCCCCCCGTGTTCGACCGCGTTCCGAAACAGGTTCTCGAACACCGTTTGGAGTTGGTCTTCGTCGGCCAGCACTACCGGCATCGCCTCGTCGATGTGGAGGGTCGCGTCGAACGTTTTGACGTGATGCCACGCCCGGTCGATGACGCTCGAAAGGGAGACGCTGCTCGGTTCGATGGTCGCCTCCGTGTTCTGAGCCATCCGCAACAGGTTGTGGATGATCCGCTCCATCCGGTCGTGTGCGCGCTTTACCTCCTCGAAATCGCTCTCACGCCCGTTCAACTCGGCCTCCGTCAGGTACATCTGCGCGATGGACAGCGGATTCCGAAGGTCGTGTGAGACGATGCTTGCGAACTGCTCCAATCGGCGTTCGCGCTCCTTTCGTTTGGAGATGTCGTGGAAGTAGACCGAGAGACCCGTCTCCGACGGGTAGGCGTTTATCTCGATCCAGATACCGAGCCGTTCGTAGTTGAGTTCGAAGGTGGTCGGCGTTTGGGTCTCCATCGCGGCGTGAAACTCCTCCCACAGGAGCGTGTCGCCGGTGTCGATAAACACGTCCCAGAACCGCTTTCCGAGCACTTCGTCGGCGGACTCCGACAGAATCTCCTCCGCACGGTCGTTGACGTGCGTGAACTGCCACTCGTCGTCGAGCGCGAAAAAGGCGTCCGAGACACGGCCGAGAATCTCGCTCAGTTCGGTTTCGAGTTCGCTCCGTCTGCGTTCGAGTTCGCGCTCCCGCTGTTTGAGTTCGGTGATGTCCTCGCCAGCCGAGATGATCCGTTCGAGTTCCCCGTCGGGACCGTACACGGGGGCGGCGCTGACGGACAGCCACAACCGTTCGCCGCTCGGCTTTTCGATGGCGATTTCCTCGTCGTGCATTGGCTCGCCCGTAGCGTGAACGCGCGCGGCCGGTGACTCCTCCGGAGGAAGGGGATCACCGGTCACATCGAAGAGACTCCACTCGTCGGCGTTCTCGCGTTCCGCGATCATTTCGTGTTCGGATAAGCCGAGGAGCTCCTGTGCTCGCCGGTTTGCGAGCCGTATCGTCCCGTCCGCATCCTGCACCGAGATGGCGACCGGTGACGTTTCCAACAGTCGTTTGGTCTGATTTCGCTCACGTCGCAGTTGCTCCGTTCGCTCTTTCTGTTCGGTGATGTCGTCGACGGCGTACACGACACGACTGACCTCGTCCTCGGTATCCTCGATAGGCGAGACGTTTATCGAGAGCCATCGAAGGTCGTCGCCTTCGGGACGGAACTGACAATGAAAATCGACCACGGATTCGCCGGTCTCGATCACCCGAATGAACGGGTCGTCTTCGAGCGGGATCGACTCGCCATTCTCGTCGTAGAGGTCCCACGACGTGGCCGTGTACTGCTTCAGTTCGGATTCATCGATTCCGAGACGGTCGGTGATCCAGGAGTTCGACCGCAAGAAGGTCCCGTCCGACGAGATGACCGAGATACCGACCGGGACGGTTTCGAGCGCCTGTTCGATCAGGTCGCGTTCCTCCTGGAGACGTTGTTTCGCCTCTCGACGTTCGGTCATGTCCCGAGTGACTTTGGTGAACCCCCTGAGGCTCCCATCGTCGTTCCAGAGGGACGTGATGACGACGTTGGCCCAGAACCGAGAACCGTCCTTCCGAACGCGATAGCCCTCGTACTCGGTGCGTCCTCGTTCGACCGCGATTTCGAGGTGGTGTTCCGGGACGCCCGCCTCCTCGTCTCCCTCGGTGTAGAACTTCGAAAAGTGCTCGCCGATGACTTCGTCGGCGGTGTATCCTTTGATCTTCTCCGCACCCCTGTTCCACGTCGCGATGTACCCGTCCGGGTCGAGCATGAAAATGGCGTACTCTTGGACTTCATCGATCAACGACTGTAACTGCGTGTCCTCCTGTTGGAAGTCGCCCGGACGCCACCAGACGCGGGTTTCCGGGGGAATCTCCTTGGAGCGTACGACCCCCTGCTCCGCGAGTTCTTCGAGCATTGCCGCACCGACATCCGAACCGCATCCCACTTCCGTCGCAAACTCTCGTGCCGAGAACGGCTCCCCCCCATTCCCGATCCGGTCGAGGGCTTCGAGGGTTATTTTCTCGGGATTCATACACTTCCTCTCTGACGGACGAGCATAGTATTTTCCTTGCGGATCGCTCGACGCTTTCGTTAGAGCTCTTCCCGGCTACAAAACGCCGAATCGAGCGATCAGGGGGCTATCGTTCGCCCAGAAATCGCTCCGCCGTGTTCCGGAAAAGGTCCTCGTACACGGACGCCGGTAACTCGCGTTCGAGCAGTCCCCGACGCTCGTCCTCGTAGGGATACGGCACGTTCGGGAAGTCCGTGCCGAACTGCACCGATTCGGCGAGTTCGACCAGCGTCTCGTCCGAAATCCCGTCGGCGTCGAACCCCAACACGTCCGCCGAGCGGGGGGACAGCGCCATCGTCGTGTCCAGAAAGACGTTTTCGTTGTCCCGCGCGAAGTTCAGGAAGTCCCCCGTCTCGAACGTGCCCATGTGGGCCGCACACGCCCGGATTTCCGGATACGATTCGACGAACTCGGCGAACTGGTTGGCTCCAACGTGCGGACTGTCCTCGAACATCGGTGCCGTCCCCGCGTGGAACAGGATCGGTTTGTCGTACTCGGCGGCCGCCTCGAACGCTGGGTCGAGTCGGGGGTCCGCCGGGCCGCACTCCTGCACCGGACACTGGAACTTCAATCCCCTCGCACCCGCCTCGAATGCCTCGCGGACGACCGCCGCCACGTCGTCGTCGCCGTGCACCGTGGCGAACGGAATCGCCATTTCGGACTCCCTCGATTGGGTCAGTACCCACTCGTTCAACTCCCTCGCCATCCCGGGTTTGTGCGCGTACGGAAGGGCGATGTAGCGTTCGACACCCATCGCTCGAAGTCGTTCCTCCATCCGCTCCCGGTCGGTCGGATGCTCGAAGACCACCCCGCCTCTGCGGCGAGTGACGTTCGAATCGCGGCCATCAGCTTTTGGGGCATGAGATGGACGTGGCCGTCGATGACACGGCCGTTCAGGTGGTCGGGAAGGGGCATACTGCGAAGTTGTCGGGGAATCGGTTTGAAGGATTGGGTCACGGAGACGACGAAAAGGAGAATTGAGAGGTGAATTTGGCTTTTTCGTGATTTCAACAGCGACGAAGAAGGCCCCGAAAGCCCCTAACCGTTCACTAAGAGACGTGTTTGGTGGTTTTTCGATTTCAGCAACTACTGAGAAGACTACCTCGAAAGCCCCCGCCCGCTCGCGGCCCGCACCTCTGGTGCGCCCGCGCGAGGTCTTCGTGAGTGACGCAGGAGCGAGCGAACGGCTCGTCAGAGCTATGCTCTGACGGTGGACGACTGAACGTAGTTCCCGTGAGCGGTAGCGAACGGGAGCACAGAAGAGCGAAGCTCTTCCGGAGTGAGGGAGTCGGTTGGGGAGGGCGTGGTACGGTGCGACGGCGGTGGTGTGGGTGGGATGAAAGGGGCCGTCCGTTCGCGCTTGTTGTAGTCGTCTCAGCGACCCCTCTCGGCGTGAGGTTTTCTCGTGAGCGACGTAGGAGCGAACGAGAGCAGGCAAGAGCTGCGCTCTTGCCGTGTGAGCCGAGATGTCGCTGAGCGACCGCGAACGGGCGGGGGCTTTCGGGGTCATGTTCGCAGTTGCGGAAATCACAAAGCCATCAAACACGTCTCTACGTAGCGAACAGCCAGGGGCTTTCGAAGTCTGCTTCTCAGCAACTGCACTCACACAGTTATCAAATCCATCTGCTCGTAGTGAGATGTTCGAGGGGATTTATTTCAGTAAAAACAAGCATGATTCAATATAATCCAGTCCCGCGCTGAATCGACCTTAAATCCAAAAAATTGACAGCGTGCTGGCCGTCAACGTGGAAGATTCGAAAGGCACAGAACGGGAAAACATAGACGAACCGTTTCTCACGATTCCCCCGATGCAAAAATTGAAGGATTCGCTGCCGAATCGAGAATGTAAGAGAATGGACAACGAACAACAACTGCCGGTCGGTCACATCGTCGCCGACGACACCGACGTGTCGATTCCCGTCGTCGAAATCCTGACGGGGCGCGGGTTCGTCACCGGAAAGTCAGGGTCCGGAAAGTCGAACACGGCGTCGGTCGTGGTCGAACAACTGCTCGACGCCGGATACCCCGTCGCCATCATCGACGCGGACGGCGAGTACTACGGCCTGAAGGAGGAGTACGAACTCCTCCACGTCGGTGCGGACGAGGAATGTGACATCCAAGTCGGGGCCGAGCACGCCGAGAAGGTGGCGTCGCTCGCGCTCGAACAGAACGTTCCCATCATCATCGACGTCTCCGGGTTTCTGGACGACGACGAGGCGGACGCGCTCATCCGCGAGACGGCGCGTCACCTGTTCGCCAAGGAGAAAAAGCTCAAGAAGCCGTTCCTGCTGGTGGTCGAGGAGTGTCACGAATACATCCCGGAGGGCGGCGGCATGGGCGAGACCGGCAAGATGCTCATCAAGGTGGGCAAGCGCGGACGGAAGCACGGCCTCGGCATCATGGGCATCAGCCAGCGCCCCGCCGACGTGAAAAAGGACTTCATCACGCAGGCGAACTGGCTGGTCTGGCATCGCTTGACGTGGGAGAACGACACGAAAGTCGTCAGTCGAATCGTCGGCAGCGAGTACGGGAACGAGGTACCCAACCTCGATGCTGGAGAAGCGTTCGTCCAGACGGACTGGACCGACGGCGGGATTCGACGGGTGCAGTTCGACCGTAAGCGCACGTTCGACGCGGGTGCGACGCCCGGCCTCGACGACTTCGAGCGCCCGGAACTGAAATCCGTCAGCGACGCGCTGATGCAGGATTTGGAGGGCATCACGGAGCTTCAGGAGCAGGAACACGACCGCGTGGCCGAACTGGAGAGCCAACTGGAACGAAAACAGGCCCAAATCGCCGAGTTGGAGAACGAACTCCAGACAGCGCGGGACGTGTCCAACGCGGCGCGGAAGATGGCCAACGCCCTCGCCCACGGCGACATCGGCGGTCCGGAGGAGTTCGAGGAGCAACTCCGCGAGAAGAACGAACGAATCCGGGAACTCGAAGCCAGACTCGAAGAACTGGAGAACGAGCGAACCGAACAGCGGTCGTTTCAGGACTGGGAGGCTAACACCGAGGACGCCGCGGAGGTCGAAGACGTCAGGGAATTCGAGGACACCAGAGAAATCGAGGGCGTCGCGGAAAGCGAAGACCCACCGAACGTCGAGCGGGATGGGGCCGAGGACGAGGAATCGGCCGCCTCCGACGATGCCGAACCGTGGCCTGTACGAAATGCCGAATCGACGGACGCCATCCCGAAGGGACGAACGACGTGGGGGAACCCGAGCGAGACGGGCATCGATCGAACCAGTCCGGACGACAAGGGGTCGATAGAGGCCTACCAACGCGAACTCAAGGAGCGCGGACGCGAACTCGGGAGCGCCGCTTCGAATCGGTCCACCCCCGAAACGTCGTCGTTGGTGGAGTTGGCGAACACCGACGCCGTCGTGGTTCGAATCGATGCCGCGCGTCGGGATTCGCTGTGCAACGAAAATCACACCTGGGACGTCGTCGCGGCGCTCGCGAAGAGTGGGCCGATGACGGTCCACGAAATCGATCGACGAGGTGGCGGCATCGATCGCGCAGATTCAGAGCCTCCTCGCGGAATTACGGAATCGCTCGCTCGTCACGCGGGACGAGGAGCGTCGATACGCGCTCGATAGAAAAGAGATGGTTTCGATCATCACCGACCCGGACGAGCGGGCACATCACAGCGAACTCCACGCCCAGTGGCGCGATTAACGCCACTCCTCGTCGATCCCGGCATCACGTTCCATGTCCACGAGGCCGCGTGGCTCCCACTCGTCCGCCGTATGGCACTGATAGAGGATTCCCGCGGCGACCGAGAGGAAGACGACCGTGATGAACAGTTCGGCGAAGAGGAAGACCCCGATCATCATGATTAACGATACGTTCCGCAGCGTGCTCTCTCTTTCGGCTTCATTCGTCGGATGTCGCCGAGTCAGTTCCGTCGTTCCGGTCGGCAGACTCACCGGATTCGGATTCGTCGCTCGATTCGTCGTCCGGTGAGTAGAGAAAGCGAAATATACCGGCGACCATCAGTCCGACGCCGAGTGTCATCGCGGCGTAATCGATGGTCGATTCCTCTCCGAGATAGCCGGGGAAGAGCAGAAACGCCAACCAGCAGATGCCCAGCACTGGGAGCACGAGCGCAGTAAGGCGCTTCTTGGATATTCCGATCCCCGATTTGTCGTTCGTTTGTTGAGACACCGTGATCAGCCTGTCTCGGAATTACGGCACGAATGCTTATATGTTTCTGTTATTTTGGATAGGAGGTAATAGATCATTCAGGAGGATGCCGACATTACCGAAGATTCGTAAGAAATCAGATACAGATATTTTTCAGACAGTTGCGTGAAAGACGAGGGCTTCGTGCGCTAAGTGGCGTAGGGACGGCCGTTTCAAGCGACGGAAGTGTACTCCGCATTCCGAACGTTTTTCGCATTTCCTTTCTCTCAATACTTTCCCGACTCGAATCAGTATCTCCATATGCTTCGTCCGGGCGTATGCAGTCTCTCCTACTCCACCGCTCGACGCGGGGGAAAGAAGAGAGACAGGAAGGGAGAAGGACCGGGAGAAAGAGAGCAGAAAGGAGAGGAACCAAGAGAACGGAAGACGGCCGAAAGGACGAGAAATCGAAGGGGGATAGAGTAGACTGACGAGGGGGAATTCGATAGCCCGGGCACTGACGCCACGTACCGCCCCGCCGCGTACCATGCATTCGAACCGTCCAATCGGCGACCCTTGAACGTTGCTATTTCAGTTCAATGTTAGAGCGATATCTTATATATCTGTGCTAATTTAGCGCACAGGAACACGCTGTCCAGCGGACGGACGTACCGTGTCGAGGTGCTTTTGCATCCAGAGTTCGAGCGTCGTAATGGCCGAAATCGGCTTCAAGTGGTCCGCGTGTCCGTCGAGGTGTTCGTGTTGGAGGGTCCGCACTCCATCGGCATCGAAAATCTCGCGGTCGGCGGCATCGTCGAGCAGGGAGTCCACGAACGCGCGCATCTTCGGGTCGTCTCTGTACCAGCGACCCATCCGGCACGTGTCCGGTCCCGTGGCCCGCTTTTTGAGGTTGTCCGCGACGAACCCGAGCGCGTGCAGCGCGAGCGGTGACGTCGGCGGCCGGTTCGTCCGATTGTAGGGGACGCGTGCGGAAGGACCGCCGACGCGACGGGCGACTTCGAGTTTGAGCGGCGCGACTGCGGACGGCACCCTGCCACGGGTACCGGGAATCGCCCCGATTCGATAGCGTTGGTAGGGCATCCGGGCGACGTGGTTCATGAACTCGCCGTCGGCGAACGGCACGCGCGTCCCGGCCTGACTGCGATAGAGGCGGTTCGACCGGAAATGGGAGTCGGCGAACAGTTCCCAGAGCGCATCGAGGGTCCGGTGTTCCCGCCGTGGCTGCGTGCTCCCTTCGACCACTCGACCGAGCGACTGCGTGGGCGAGACGTCCGACGAGAGGAGTGATCGCACCTCGGGAGGGGAGAGTTGACCCTTCTGGGCGACCAACGCGTCCACGGACGACTTGCCGGTCAGGTACGACCGATACAGCACGTCGCCGAAGAACTCCCCCTGACTGCTCCCTTCGAACAGTACGTCGACTTCCCCCGACACGTCGTTCAGGACGGGCGGGAGGTTGACGAAGAACGACCATTGGAGCATGCCGTCCATGATGTCCACGCCGCGTTCGATGGATTCCATGAACTCGCTCGCGGAATAGTCACAGAACTGGTTGGGAACCGAAAGCGCGTCGGAGACGCGCTCGGCACCGAGGCGGTCCTCCTGCGTCGCCGAGTTGTCGTAGGTGAACGTTCGGACGGTGTCGATCTCGTCCTTCAGTGCGGCGGTAAGCGTCCTGCTGTCGAGGCCCCCGGAGAGCCAGACGCCGGTTCGACCGTCGATGGTACCCGCGACGTTGCCGACCACTCGGCGATAGCGTTCGATCGCCTCATCGACGTAGCCCTCCTGCGGGTCGATGCCGAAATCGGGCTCCCAGTAACGACGGGATTGGACGTTCCCCTCCTCGTATCGGAGGTACGATGCGGGTCGAAGCGACTGTACGTCGTTCACGAGCGTTTTGCGGCCGAAGACGTAGCCCATGAACAGCATGTCGCTCACCGCGCGTTCGTCCACCCGCGGCGCGTGGAGTTGGGAGATGAGGGATTTGAGTTCGCTGCCGAACAGGAATCCGTCGACGGTCGAGTAGTAACAGGGCCGCGTTCCGAGTTTGTCCGTGGCGACGATGGTGGAGGAGCGGTCGGCTGCGACGAGCAGAAACGGTCCGCTGAGTTCCGGGAGGGTTCGGTCGGGATCAGCGAGCACCCGCTCGAAAATCTCGCCGTTCGAACGACCCAGTTCGTCCCGATTCGATATCACGCCGTGCAGGACGCCGACCTTCTTGCCGTCACGCCACGTCGTCCATCCGTTCGGGTCTCGGTCGCCGTGGTGAACGAGTCCGATTCGACGGTCGCCGATCGATCGTTTCGCAGTCTCGTACCAATCCTCGTGGTCCATCGCGTCGAGCATTTCGTCGAATGCTCGATCGCTAAGGGTACCACCGGTTACGCCGGGCATGGAGGAAACGTTCACCACTGCCTATATTGTTATGAGACGCCTTCGACCGGGTTAGGCTCGATATGAAGGAAATCGAAGGGGAGCTGAAACGAATTGGGGTGGACTACCTCGAAACGATGGGTCGAGCGACGTGGAATGGTTGGGTTGCCCTACGGTAAAAGGTTGGATCGAACTACCTCGAAGGAAGGAAGCGGACAACCTCGAACCGGGGGAGTCAGGCCGACTCATCGCTGAAGAACTCGGCACAGAGTTTCCGCTCCGCGGCCCGAAGGTGTTCGTGAAACGTCGAACGCGAGATGCGCATGGATTCGGCGAGTTCCTCCCCCGTCACGGGTCGCGGCCAGTCGAAAAAGCCGCTGACGTAGGCTTTCTGAAGCGAGGCCAACTGGCGCTCCGTGAGCGAATCGGTCAGGCTCTCGATGAAATCCTGTTTGGTCTTCGCGGGACGCTCGCGGTGGCGGTAGGCCAGCAGTTCCGTTCCGGAGTACGAATCCTTTAAGCGCTCGATGAGGCCGCGAACGTCCGCCTCCTGTGGGAACTCGACGAGAACGCGGGATTCGTCCGGCGTGGCCGATATCTCCTGCGTCTTCCCGCCGTAATCCGACATCGTGGAGACGAGCGTCCCCGCCGGGAGGACGAACTCGAAGAGGGTTTCCTCGTCCTGTTCGGCCACCAGTCGTGCGTCGAGGACGTCGTTCGCGCTCCGAGACGATGTCGAACACGTCGTCCGCGGACGCGCCCTGAATCGAGAAGAACGATACCACCGAACCGTCGTCGTGGTTCGTCGATTGCAGGTAACTGATTTCGGCGTCGGTTCGCTCCGCGATATCCACGAAGAAGAGGTCCGAACTTCGGAACGAGAACTCGGCTTCGACGACGCTGTCCGCGATGAGGATTCGACGCGTCTCGCGGGCGTTGATGGCGCTACCGATGGCGCGAGCGAGCGACTTCAGGACGTTCCTGCTCGCGCTCGTCGAACGCGTCGATTTCGTCGCACTTACCACGAGCACGCCGTATTCCGTGTCGTGGTACGAGATGGGAAGCGCCGCGGCCGCCGCACATCCCTCGATGTCGAGGTGGGCTATCTGTAGCTCTCCGGTCTCCAGCGCCTCGTTCACGATGGGATGTTCGGGGTCCGGATCACACTCTCCCGCGACCGTCCGCACCTCCACGCCGTCGGTTCGAACGTCGCGCTCGCCGACCCACGCGAAGGAATAGGGTTCGACCTGCGTCACCTGCGTGCAGACGGCCGTCTCGATGGCCTCGCGCGTCGGCGCTTCGACCACCGCGCTCGTGACGTCCCCGAGCAGTCCCTCGATACGTTCGAGCAGGTGTTCGAGTTCGTCCGCCCGCTGGCGGGCGGCGAACTCCGCTCGCTTTCGCTCCGAGATGTCCGTCTGGAACCCGACGAAGTGACTGACGTCGCCCGTGTCGTCACGAATCGGCGCGATATCGACCCGATTCCAGAACTCCGTGCCGTCCTGACGGTAGTTCAATAGCTCGACCGAAACCGGTTCCTCGTCGCGGATGGCTTCGCGCATCGTCCTGACGGGTTCCGGGTCAGACCCCTCTCCCTGCAAAAACCGACAGTTGCGACCCAGTACCTCGTCGGAGGAGTACCCTGTCAGTTCCTCGAACGCCTCGTTGACGTACAACAGCGGTTGGTCGTCCGGTTGTGCGTCCGCGATGGTGATGCCGACCGGGGCTTCGTTGATGGCCCGCTCCTTCAGATCGAGTTCCGCGACGACATCCTCCGTCGCGGCCTCGGACCGCTGAAAGAGCACCGTCACGCCGTCAGCGCCGGGATGAACGGTCCCCTGATATCTGGTATCGAACGTGATGTGAAACGGTTCGGGGCGGTCGTTCCGCCGCGCCGTCTTACAGTGGTCGAGAATCGTCTCACCCGCCGCCGTGGGAAGCGCCGTCGGCAACTGTTCGTCGATACCGACGCCGAGCAGTTCCCGTGCCGGGTCGTTGAGATACGTCACCCGCCAGTCGGAATCGAGCGCGATCAGTGGATCGGAGAGTCGTTCGAGAGCCTGACTCGCCCCCACGTGCGTCTCGTCAGGAAGGTCCATACGAAGGGTAAGGGCTGACGGGAAATAGTAGTTCAGTTATCGATTCCGAGTCAGGGGTTCGTTTCGGCGGTTCCGGCCCCTCGTCTGCTCCCTTTTTGTCCCTTTTGGCACGACGCTTTTGGGGACTCGCCGCTTCAGTGAACATATGCCAACCACGGTGTCACTCACGGACGACGAAGTCAGACGGATCCTCTCGATACTTCGGGAGTACCGGATGCAGACGGGTGACGACGTCAGCGACCTCGTGGAGACGTTCGAGGAGCACGAACGGAAACCGGAAAAAGAGTACACGAACCCGGCGGACCCCGAACGGTAGATAGAGTTTTGCCCGACTACACCAACGTCGTCGGGCGTTTCGAGAGGTAATCGAACACCGCGCCGAGGGCGAATCCGTAGGCGAGGTGTCCGAGGAGGGTGATGACGAGGTAGACGACGAGCAACAGCCCAACGTAGCCATCGTAGAACGCGATGACGAAGCCGGTCCAGAGGACGAACCCGTACGGGAGGCCTCTGGAAGCGTAGTTCTCCCCCGGCAGATACGACCCGATAGAGACGAACAGGAGCGGCCACGTCACCATCCCGCCGCCGAGGAAGATGAGGTAGCCGACCGCCGCCGGGTTCGATGGGAGGAGCACGTCGACGCCCGTCAACTGCGCCAACACGGCGAACGAGTTCAGGTCGAACGCTCCGAGCGTGGTTCCAACCAGCAGTATCGCGGTCATGACGGCGGTACCGACGAGACCGCCGATTGCGCCGATGAACCCGTCGGTAATGATTCCCGCGAAGGAATCGAATTCCGGTTCCACGACCTCCTCGGCGATATCGACGTCCACGGTTGGTTGTGAGTCATTCTCTGCCATGGATGGAGGTAGAACGTACACCGACAAAAAGCAGTACCCAAACCAGACGGGAGATATTTCCAAAAACGAAATATTTGGCCCCAGAAGCGTCGAATCAGGTGGTTTCAGTTTCGAAGGAGTTCCCTCTACGATTTCAGTTCCAAGGGAATTTCTCTACGTCACGACCCGTGCACGGAGCTCCGGAAGCACCGTCGTCACGTCTCCTCGGACGTCGAACGTCGCGCGCGGACTGAACGGCGTTCGGTCGAAGTTGACGATGGCGGTCGTCGCCCCGTTTCGGGTAGCGGTCCGCGGCAGCGACGCCGCCGGTTCGACGGTGAGCGACGACCCGATGGCGATGAACACGTCCGCTCGCCTCGCAAACTGGCGGGCGCGGCGAAGCGTCCCCTCGTCCAACCGCTCCCCGAACAGCACCACGTCCGGTTTCAACAGGCCGTCACAGTCGGTACAGCGGGGCGGCAGTTCGCCGGAGCGCACGCGTTCTCGCACCGGAGCGGCGTCGGCCGTCCGCCCGCAGGACTCACAGACGACGCGGTGGGCGTTACCGTGCAGTTCGACCAACTCGGTGGCGTCTTGGCCGTCCGCGTGACCGTTCAGACTCTCGGCATGCAGTCCGTCCGTGTTCTGCGTGACGATGGCGTCCAACTGGCCGTTCGCCGCGAGTTCGGCGAGCGCGTCGTGTGCCTCGTTCGGTTCGACTTCGCCGCCGAACATCGTTTCGTGGAGGTCGAGGCGGTCGGTCCAAAACGCCGCCGGGTCGGTCCGAAATCGACGGTAGTGAAAGTCCGCTTCGTCGAACTGGGTCCAAATCCCCGAATCGCTTCGAAAATCGGGAATCCCCGATGCGGTACTGGTTCCGGCACCCGTGAACGCCACGACGGTTTCGGCGTCACGAACCTGCTCCGCGAGCCGGGCGATATCGTCCATATTCCAGAACAGCGGTGCGGGGATTGTATAGTTGTGGAAATCCACTACGGAACGTGTTGCGTGGCGGCCGTTCGAGAACCGCTCCGCGAACGAGTACGGCTGTCTCGTTCCCTCGTCTACGAAGGGAAACCGCTTTTCGTTTCGACGGGAGGAAAATATGTATCGACGGGACACATCATTTTGCCTGCCAACTCGTTTATGGTTCTTCCGATACTCGCGTTATTTATGACGAGAATCGTTGCAGGAACAGACAGCGCCGAGACGAGCGAGCGGATATGCGAGTATCTCGACGGCCGACTCCACGAGGGAGACGAGGTTCACGCGTTGAACTCGATTCACGGCGGAAACGACGAGGAGTTAGTCCAAGAAGGGCAGGAGGCGTTGGCGGTGTTCCAAGACCGACTCGGGGACCGGTTCGATATCGAAACGGAACAGAACACGGACGGAAGCGACCCCGCTCACGACATCCTCACCACCGCGGATGAACTCGACGCGGACGAAATCGCCATCGGCCTGAGTCAAAAGCGAAGCCCGGCCCAAAAGGTCGTGTTCGGGAGCAACACCCAGTCCGTTTTGATGCAAACCCGGCACCCGCTTATCGGAGTTCCGATGAAAGACACGAGGTAAAATGGCGGTGGCCGTTTTCACCGACTGGGAACGACCCGGTCGGTTACAAAACATCCAGCCATACGTTGGATTACGAGTCGTATCGCACCTGAAACTACGGTTACCAGCCGAGAGATATTCGGTTACGAGAGGATTACAATGAACCTGCTTGGAGAAACCGCGATCGGTGTCGGAATCGGCGTCGTGCTGCTAGCGCTCGCACTCTATTTCGGTCGCTCGATACGCATCGAAGACGTCGTCAGCGCCGGGCGAAAACCGGAGGCGAAGACGGACGGCGGCTACGCCCACGGATTCCCGTCCGGGTACGGGAAACCGACGGGCGTCATCAGATGGCTGACGACGGTGGACCACAAGGACATCGGGCTGTTGTATCTCACGTTCGGTAGCATCGCGTTCTTCTGGGGCGGTACGGACGCGATGATGATACGGACGGAACTGTTCACCCACAGCGTCGATGTGTGGGACACGGCGACGTACAACGGGCTGTTCACCATGCACGGCCTGACGATGTTGTTCTTCTTCGCCACGCCCGTCCTGTTCGGGTTCATCAACTACTTCCTGCCGCTACTCATCGGCGCGGACGACATGGCGTTCCCGCGGTTGAACGCCGTCGCGTTCTGGATGCTTCCGGCGGCGTTCGTGTTGGTTCGCTTCGGACTCCTCTCGGACATCATCGGGCACGTGATTCAACCCGTGCTCGGGATGGCCGCTGCGAGCCCGTTCTTCCGCCTCGAACCGCCGCGAGCTGGACGATGTACACGCCGCTGGCGCGTCAGAAGCCGAACCCGATGATCAACATAATGCTGTTGGGGTTACACCTCTCCGGCATCAGCACTACGCTGGGTGCGATCAACATCATCGTGACGACGTTCACGCTTCGGGACGTGGACTGGGGTGAACTCGACATCTTCACGTGGACGGCGCTCACGCAAGCGGGCCTCATCCTGTTCGCGTTCCCCCTCCTGGGCAGCGCCATCATCATGATCCTGCTCGACCGCGTGTTCGGGACGACGTTCTACGCGGACGGGGGGAGGTGGGCCGATGTTGTGGCAGAACCTGTTCTGGTTCTTCGGCCATCCGGAGGTGTACATCCTCGTCCTGCCGCCGATGGGGCTGATCAGCCTCATCATCCCGAAGTTCTCGGGACGGAAACTGTTCGGGTTCAAATTCGTCGTCTACTCGACGCTGGCCATCGGCGTCCTCTCGTTCGGCGTCTGGGCCCACCACATGTTCGCCACCCCGGGATGGACCCGCGCCTCCGCGCGAGCTTCATGGCCGTCTCGTTGGCAATCGCGGTGCCGAGCGCCGTCAAAACGTTCAACTGGATTTCGACGATGTGGAACGGGGACATCCGCTTGACCGCGCCGATGCTGTTCTGCGTGGGATCGATTTCGACGTTCATCATCGGCGGCGTGACGGCGTCTTCCTCGCCGCGATTCCCGTGGACCTCATCCTCCACGACACCTACTACGTCGTCGGCCACTTCCACCTCATCATCATGGGGTTGATTCCGTTCGGCATGTTCGCGGCGGTGTACTACTGGTTCCCCATCTTCACGGGACGGATGTACGACAGGACCCTCGCGAAGGTCCACTTCTGGCTCACCTTCGTCGGCGTCATGATCACGTTCAACGCCTTCATCGTCCTCGGAATGATGGGGCTTCCGCGCCGGTACGCGAGTTACCCGGCCAAATTCCAACTCCTCCAGCAGATCGCATCCTTCGGCGCGGTTCTCATCGCGCTCGGGTCGCTGGTCTGGATATGGAACATGCTCCAGTCCTACCGCAACGGCGACATCGTCACCGACGCGGACGTGTGGAACCTCAAGAAGTACGGCATGTTCTCGAAGGAGTGGCAGTGGTTCGAGGAGCAATTGGAGTCGCGGTAGTTCGCCGAGATAGGCGAGCGTTTTTCTATTTTTAGCAGACGGGGGGGCTGGCTTACCGCGTGAACCGGGCGTAGAAGACGCCGAGCGAGTAACCGTAGCCGACGTGTGCGAGGAAGCTGAAGGCGAGGTAAAGGACGAGGAGTGCGGAACTTTCGAGTTGCATCCCCGTCGAACCGAACCCGAGGAAGGCCAACCACAGCAGGAGCGAAAACATGACGCCGCGAACGGCGATATCCCCGCTCCCCGGCAGGGCTTCGAACTTGTCCTCGATTGCCGCGAACACCAGTGGCCAAACGACGACGCCGATGAAAACGAAGACGGAGAACCCGAGATAGACGTCCCCCGGCATCCTGACGAACTTCGCAATCGCGGCCGGGACGCCGAGTTTGAACCCCGATTCCGACTCCGCGGCGAGGAAGATGAACAGCATGAGAGCGGTACTCACGATTCCTGCTTTGATGGTCTGCACACCCTCCACGACGGAGGACGGGAGACCGGAATCGCTGTCGTATCCGGCGACTTCCTGTGACATAGTAACAGCGAGGACGGGAAGCCGTTTATAGGTACTCCCCCTCGTTCGGAATATACTACGGGCGACCCGCGAAACCGCCAGCGGGAGTTCGGGTTTTCGGGGTCCGGACGAAGCGGCAAACGACACTGTTTGCCAAAAGAAGTTACCTCCTGGGCGGTTACCTCTCTCGATATGACGCTCGAAAACGAGAGCGATACGTTCGACATCGGCGGCGAACTGACCGTCAACCGACTGGGGTACGGTGCGATGCGTCTCACGGGCGAGGACGTCATCGGTCGACCGGACGACGAGGAGGAGGCCCGACGCGTCCTCCACGAGGTCGTCTCGACGGGGACGAACTTCATCGACACCGCCGATTCCTACGGCCCGGCCGTGAGCGAGCGACTCATCGGCGAGGCGCTGTATCCCTACCCGGACGACCTCGACGTCGCCACGAAGGGCGGTCTCTGGCGGGACGACCGCGACGGCTCGTGGCCGAAATGTGGCGAACCGGGCTACATCCGCAACGCGATTCTGGGCAGTCTCGACCGGCTCAAGGTGGATACCATCGACCTCTACCAGTACCACCGACCGGACCCCGACGTTCCCTTCGAGGACGCCGTCAACACGTTCGCGGAACTCAAAGACGAGGGGAAGGTCAACCACGTCGGGTTGAGCAACGTCTCCGTCGAGCAGTTGGAGGAAGCCCGGGACATCGTGGACGTCGCCACGGTGCAGAACCAGTACAACGTCGGCAACCGCGAATCGGAGGACGTGCTCGAAGCCTGCGAGGAGTACGACATCGGGTTCATCCCGTGGTTCCCGCTCGGCGCGGGTGACCTCGGCGACAAGGAAGAGGTGCTCGAAGACGTCGCGGACGCACACGACGCCTCCGAGCGGCAAATCGCGCTGGCGTGGTTGCTCCATCACTCGCCCGTCACGCTCCCGATTCCGGGCACGTCGAGCGTGGAGCACCTCCACGAGAACGTCGCCGCCTCGCACATCGAACTCTCGGACGACGAGATGAAACGGCTGGATTGAGGATTTACCGGGTCGAAAGGCCCAATTGGAAGTATTTTTACACATTCGAGACAACTATATGCGGCCCGCAAATCTAGGACGATCGGTGAGTACCATGTCCGACATGGAATCCCGCCGGATCGGGAACGGGGAAACTGAGGCGTTCGCAGCCGAGTTCCGAGGGGCGGTGCTCCGACCGGGGGACGCGGGATACGACGACGCACGGTCGATTTGGAACGCGATGATCGACCGCCGCCCGGCGATCATCGCTCGATGTGCGGGCGCGGCGGACGTCATTCGTGCGGTGAACTTCGCCCGGGAACACGATTTGCTCCTCGCGGTTCGGGGAGGGGGACACAACGTCGCGGGCACGCCGTCAGCGACGACGGCCTCGTGATAGACCTCTCGCCGATGAACGCGGTTCGGGTCGATCCGGACTCGAAGACGGCGCGGGTCGAACCCGGCGTCAGAATGGCCGACGTGGACCACGAGACCGCACCGTTCGGACTCGTCGTCCCCGGCGGCGTCGTCTCCACGACCGGCCTGTCAGGGCTGACGCTCGGCGGAGGATTCGGGTGGCTCTGTCGCAAATACGGCCTCGCGCTCGACAACCTTCGGTCGGTGGATATCGTCACCGCCGACGGCCGACTACGCCACGCCAGCGAGACGGAAAACGAAAACCTGTTCTGGGGAGTGCGAGGCGGTGGGGGCAACTTCGGGGTCGGTCACGTCTTCGAGTTCGACCTCCGCGGGATGGAACACGACGTACTCGCCGGGTTGGTCGTGTATCCCGTGGCGGACGCTCCGGACGTGCTTCGCAACTGGCGAACCGTCATCGAAGAGTCCCCGGATGACCTCTCGGTGTGGGCGAACTTCTTCACCGCACCGGCGGAGGAGTACATCCCCGAAGCGTACCACGGCGAGACCGTCGTCGCAACGATTCCGGTGTACGCGGGCGGGGTCGAAAGAGGGCGGTCCGAGGGAGAACTGATCGTTTCCCGTCTGCGGAAGTTCGGCGACCCGGTCGCGGACACCGTCGCGTTCCGGCCGTTCACCGAGTGGCAACGGGCGTTCGACGAGGGCTACCCCGAGGGCGACCGATACTACTGGAAATCGCACAACTTCAGCGCACCCGAGGACGAGACGTTCGACGTCATCACGGAGTACGCTCGTAGCGCCCCGACGCCGGAAACGCGAATCTCGATGACCCATCTGGGCGGGGCCGTCGACCGCGTCACACCGGATTCGACCGCCTATCCCCACCGGAACGCCGATTTCCTCGTGAACATCACGACACGGTGGACCGACCCGGCGATGGACGAGGAGTGTATCTCGTGGACGCGGGAGTTCTTCGACGCCCTCGCAGACGATGCCACCGGCGGAACCTACGTGAACCTCATCAGCGAACGCGAAGGGGAGGAATCGATGGCGTACCGCGAGAACTACGACCGCCTCGTGGCGGTGAAAAACGAGTACGACCCGGACAACCGGTTCCGGATGAACCAGAACGTCGAACCGACGGTTTGAGTCCACCGATTCGACGGTGTGATTCATCGATTCGACGGATCGAACGCGGAACCGATAGGGGAAGTCGGACGGGACAGGCGCAGTCGTTCCGTCCGAACACACTCGTTCCGTCCGAAGGAACCCTTATGCGCCAGCGTGTAGATGATAACACGACGCATGAAAAAACTCATCAACGAGCCATCCGCCGTGGTGGACGAGATGCTGGACGGGATGGTCGCCGCGCACCCGGACGAGGTTCGACGATTGCCGGACTCGAACGTCCTCGTTCGGAACGACGCACCGGTGGAAGGAAAGGTCGCCGTCGTGAGCGGTGGTGGAAGCGGGCACGAACCGACACACGCGGGCTACCTCGGTCCCGGGATGCTCGACGGGGCGGCGGCGGGCGAAGTGTTCACGTCGCCGACCGCCGACGAGGTCAGCGAGATGGTACAGGCCTGTGACGGCGGCGAGGGCGTCCTCATGGTCATCAAGAACTACGAGGGCGACGTGATGAACTTCGAGACGGCGGGGGAACTAGCGGAGATGGAATCCGACGTGGAGGTCGCACAAGTCGTCGTCAACGACGACGTCGCCGTCGAGGATTCGCTGTACACCTCCGGCCGACGCGGCGTCTGTGGAACCATCTTCGTCCACAAGGTCGCGGGCGCGATGGCCGACGAAGGCGGCGATCTGGACGAAGTCCAGCGGGTCGCCCAGAAGGTTATCGACAACGTGGCGACGATGGGAACCGCGCTCACGTCCTGCATCACGCCCGAGAAGGGCGAACCCACCTTCGATTTGGGCGACGACGAAATCGAACTCGGCATCGGGATTCACGGCGAACCCGGCGTCGAACTCGTGGACATGACCTCGGCCGACGACATCACCGAGCGACTGACCGAGAACGTCCTCGACGACCTCGACCTCGACTCCGGAACGGAGGTCGCGACCATCGTCAACGGGATGGGCGGAACGCCGCTGTCGGAACTGTACATCGTGAACCGGAAACTCCAGTCGATACTGGAAGACAAAGGGTTGGAGACGTGGGACGCGTGGGTCGGCGACTACATGACCTCGCTCGACATGCAGGGCTGTTCGGTGACGGTGTTGGAACTGGACGACGAACTGAAGGAACTGCTGGCGCATCCGGTGGAAACGCCCGCGCTGACGGTGACGTAGGCGGAAACTGATTTTTATCAGTCCAACTGAATCGAGTAGAGTTTCGGCTCGTCCGTTCCGAACACGAGGTTTCCGTCGCGAACGGCGGGCGGCGACGTGATGTGACCGTCGTGTTCGTACTCGACGCGTTTTCCGCGGTTCGGATCGATGGAGAGGACGGTTCCGTCGTAACTCGTCAGAAAGAGGGTCGAACCGCGAATATCGCCCGGCGCGTTCACCCTCGGTGGAAGGTCATTCGTAGCGACGACTTCGCCAGTTTTCGGCTTGACGAGGGAAACCTGACCCTGTTTATCCCGTTCCCACGGTTCACCCGTGACGACCGCGAGCAAATCGTCGGACACCAAACCAGCGAACGACACGACCGAACCGGGAAGCGTTCTGCTCCAGCGTTCCGTGTCGCCGTCGGGGTCGATGCAGACGAGTTCGAGACTGCCGTTTCGGTACACCGACGTCACGACGTCCGATTCGTACAGGAACGGGTGAGCCACCATGTTCGAAAACGTCGTCCAGCGCTCTTTGCCGGAATCGAGGTCGAACAGCGCCGTTTCGAGCGACCGAGTGCCGACGACGACCTGACGTCCATCCCGATTCCACCAGCGACCGGGAACGGTGAGGTCGCCGACACGATGTATCTCGCGGTCACGAACGTCGATACGGTACACGTACGATTCGCTCGTCGTCACGAACGCGGAGCCATCGATGACGATGGGACGGGACTGGATGCTCGCGTATCCTCCGTCCGGCAGTGCTTGCGACCACCTCAACTCCCCGGACGGATGGAGCAGGACGACGTGGTCGGTGACGGTGAGAAACGAGTCCGCGATAGGAACGGGTGGTGTGCCCGCAGCGTTCGAAAGGTTGCGCCGCGTACTCGCGACGGAGTTTCCGGAATCCGCGGAAAGGAGACCGATTCCACCGTCATCGGTGGCAACGGCGACGTATTTGTGACCGAGATACGGTTTTTGGGCGATATAATCGCCCTCGAACGGAGCAGACCAATCGACGGAATTTCCGTTGCCACCGAGCGTACTGCAACCGGAGAGCGTCGTCGCTAAGGCGGTGGAGAGGGCCGCTCGCCTCGTCAATTCCATTGGACGAGGCTCAATCAGTATCAGTAATGAGTCTTCTGTTCCGAACAAATCGCAGAAGTATCCGCACAGTATGGCGATAGATTCGGTCGAAGGTCGGTTATCGTCCAAAGACACCAGCTTCGACCAACAGGAGCGCCGCTAGCGAAATCACGACGAACCAGGCTATCAAGTCAAATCCGAGGACGTTCGGAAGAGAGGAGTCGGTCAGGGATCCGACGAACCCGAGAAGAAGTGTCGATGAAAGGGGAAGTGAACGGCTTCCGACGATTACGGTAGGAGTTCCGACGTGCAGAGACGACCCGAGAGGAGTTCCACCGAGTCGCAAGCAGGAATTGACCCGCAATCGGAACCCGTTCGGCGATAGGGGACACTGCGAGGCACTCACGGAGATATCAGTTCCATCTCCCAGTAGAGATGTCGTCTCGCGAGCGAGCCGAAATTATCGTGCCCACAATCGGGACACTCGAAACCATCGACGTCGTCGCGTACGATGGGGAGAACGCACCCGCAGTCGTTTTCACAGCGGTTCCGTCGAGGTCCGTCGACGAACGACACCAACAGATCGTTTCTGTGATCTTCGAGATGTGCCGTGCCTCGGTCGTACATCCCGTCGATGGATTCGGTCTCTAACACCTCGTCGCAGAACTCACAGACGAAATGGTACGTGATCGACGTATCGTCGTGTATCTTCTCGCCACTGTGCTGGTCACTGTCGGGTCGGCGCGTTGGGACGGTCATGGTAGCGTGGAGCGAGCGTGAACTGTGTGATGCGCTCCGCGTGAGTCCTTCCGTCACACGAATAGAATGCCACTAGACTGCCGAGGAACCGCAAATGACCGGCAGTGGGCGCATAGTGTGTAATCACTCGGCCGTTGCACGATGAATACGTGCATGAGATCATAAAGATGGTGGCATGGTCTCGCACGGAGACGATGATATCTTTCTCGACTCATACCACCACGGCCCGACAGGAGCGAAGGTTTACCCCGATAGGGTGCATGATATCAGGAAACGATGGCAGACACAGCGACGGAACGTGAGGCGGTATTTTCGGCAATCGAACGGGTCGCCGAGCGCATGGCGGACGAGAAGGACTACTTGACCGACCTCGACTCGGCCATCGGCGACGCCGATCACGGGGCGAACATGAACCGCGGCTTTCAGGCCGTCCTCGAAAAAACGGACGGAATGGACGACGCTGAACCGGCCGACATCGTGAAGACGGTCGGCGTGACGCTCATCTCGGAGGTCGGCGGGGCCGCCGGACCGCTGTACGGCGGGTCGTTCATGAGCGCCAGCGCGGAACTGGCGGACGGTCTGACACCGGAAACCACGGTGGCGTTCGCCGAAGCGTTCTTGGAGAAGGTACAGGACAGGGGAGACGCGCCGGTCGGCGCGAAGACGATGGTGGACGCGCTGACGCCCGCCGTCCACACCTACAAGAAATCCATCGAGCAGGACGACCTCGAACCGGTGGAGGCGCTAACGAAGGCGGTTGATGCCGCAGAGCGCGGCGTGAACTTCACGACGCCGATTCGCGCGCTGAAGGGCCGGGCGTCGTACCTGGGCTGGCGGTCGGTCGGGCATCAGGACCCCGGCGCGACGAGCACCCTGTTCATGCTCGAAGCGATTCAGGAGACCGCCGTTTCCCACCTCGGCGACGGCGACCTCGAAGCAGACGCGACGTCGCCGACGGTACCGGACGAGGAAGCGACACCCGAGGCGGCCGACGGCGACGGAACGGAGGTGTCCGAATGATCGGACTCGTCGTGGTTTCGCTCAGCGAACAGGCCGCAAACGGGATTCGGGAGGTCGCCGCCGAGATGGCGGGCGACGTTCCCATCGAGGCGGTCGGCGGCGACCCGGACGGCGGTCTGGGGACGAGCACACCCGTGATTCAGGAGGCGCTGGATTCGCTCGCCGACGAGGACGGCGTCGTCGTCCTCGTCGACCTGGGCAGTGCGGTGATGAACACCGAACTCGCCATCGAAATGGCCGACGTCGAGGCGGAAATCGCCGACGCGCCCATTCTGGAGGGCGCGGTCAACGCGGCCGTCACGGCCAACAGTCCGAAGGCCACGGTCGAATCGGTGTTGGAGGCCGCGGAAGAAGCGGGAGAAATTTCGAAGCTGTAAGGGATTTACAACAACTCGGCGACCTCTTCGCGCGTTTCGGCCGCGAGAACCCGCTCGGCGCGTTCTTCGCACCGCCTCGGTGTCGATATCCCCGACGTTCGCTTTCACGTCCGGTACGGTTATCGCGCTCATGCTGAGTTCGTCCAGGCCGAGACCGACGAGCAGTTCCGTCAGGTCGGGGTCGCCAGCCATCTCGCCGCACATGCCGACCCACGCGTCGCCCTCGTGTCCCGCCGAGACCGTCCGACGAATCGCTCGTAGGACGGCCGGATAGCGCGGGTCGTGGAGGTCCGAGACTCGCTCGTTTTCACGCGACGCGGCCATCACGTACTGGGTGAGGTCGTTCGTCCCGATGCTCAGGAACTCCACCCGCTCGGCGAGCGACTCGGCCATGAACACCGATCCCGGCGTCTCTATCATCACGCCGAGTTCGGGCACGTCGAACGATTCGCCTTCTTCGTCCAGTTCCTCGGCGACGGTTTCGACCCGCGCGAGCGGCCGCGTCGAGTTCTCGACGCTGGCGACGAGTGGAAACATCACGGCGAGGGTTCCCACCGAATCGTCCGCGGCCGCGCGCAGCAAGGCGCGCAGTTGGGTTTCGAACAGGTCGGAATCCGGGCCGAGCGAGCGCCGAATCCCGCGCTCGCCGAGGAACGGGTTCGCCTCGTCCGGCGCGTCGAGGTACGGAATCGGCTTGTCACCGCCGATGTCCAGCGTTCGGACGACGCACCGCTCGTCCGGGAAGGTTGCCAACGCCTCGGTGTACACCTCGTACTGTTCGTCCTCGTCCGGCGGCGCGTCGCGGTCGAGGAACAGAAATTCGGTTCGGAACAGGCCGATGCCGTCGGCACCCTGTTCGGCCGCGACGTCGAGTTCCGCGAGCGTCCCGACGTTCGCCGCGACTTCGATTTCCTCCCCGTCCGCCGTCGAAACGTGGTCGTCGATGACGGGCGTTTCGGCGTCGGCGATTCGACGCTTCGCGTCCTCGTCGGGATCGATGACGATGACGCCGTTCTCGCCATCGACCAGGAGTTCCCGCCCGTCGCCGACCTGTGCGAGTTCGTCGCCGACGCCGACGACGGCGGGGATGCCGAGCGAGCGGGCGAAGATCGCGTTCCGAGGTTCGCCCGCCGAATATGGTCGCGAACCCGGACAGCACGTCCGGATCGAGTTGGGCCGTGTCGCTCGGCGTGAGCCGTTCCGCGACGAGTATCGATCCGTCGGGAAGGTCGCCGAGGTCCATGCGGTCGCCGTCGGTGACGATTCGCAGGAGTCGGTCGCGCACGTCGCGCAGGTCGTCGGCCCGTTCGGACATCGAACCCTCCAGGTTCTCGAATCGGGCGATCGGGTCGGTGAACGCACGCTGGATCGCGTGCGGTGCCGGAAGGCCGTTCTCGATGGCCGCCTCGATGCCGCCGACGATTTCCGGGTCGTCCACGAACGCGCGATGCGCGTCGAAAATCTCGGCTTCGTCCTCGCCGACGCGGTCGCTCGTTCGCTTCCGCTCCCGTTCGAGCTCCTCGTGTGCGGTCGCTTGCGCGGCCTCGAACGCCGCGAGTTCTTCCTCGGGATCGACCGTCGTCGGGTCTGGCGGGTCGGGGAGGTCCGTCGCTCCGCGATACCAGACGACCCCACCGACGCCGGCGCGCGGCGTCACGCCGATTCCGGAGAGTTCGGTCGTCACGCTTCCCCATCCTCCGGCGTGGTGAGCACGTCTTCCAGTGCGTCGAGGGCGTCTTCGGCGTCGTCTCCCTCCGCGACGAGTTGAACGTCATCTCCTTGGCGCGCGTTGAGCGTCGTCACCGACAGCATGCTTCGGGCGTTGACCGCGTCGCCGTCCGCGAGGGCGACGGTGATCTCCGATTCGAACTCGTTGGCGGTCGTGACGAAGCGCGATGCTGGTCGGGCGTGCAGTCCGGCCTCGGGGACGACGGTGACAGTACGTTCCATACGGGTCATTTCCAACGTTTGGTGTGGTACCCGCTTCATGCTATCGCCGCCACCGCCGTAATCCCCACTGTGCTCGCGTGTAGCCGAGACCGAACAACACGGTTCCGACGAGCATCAGCGTCCCGCCGAGAAGCGGCTTGTTGACCGCCGTTCCGGGGGCGGAGATGGAGACGAGCACGAGACCGGAGACCAGCACGGCGAGTCCGACGAGACTCACCGGATCGAGAAACACCAGTCTGAGGTACGCTCCCGTCGAACGATCCGGGTCGTCTGAAGTCGTCACGGGCACTCGTTAGCTCCCTCCCGTCGAACCTTCGTGTTCTTCATCGTGGACCGCCGGTTCCTCGGGTTCGACATCCTCGGCTTCGAGTTTGATGATGTACTTCCGAGTCAGTACGTCGTATAACCCACCGCCGATGATGCCGCCCACGATGGTCGAAACGGTTGGAACCCACCATTCACCGCGCGGACCGGGGAACGCGATGGATCCCCATCCGGCGAAGTAGCCCATGATTCGCGGGCCGAGGTCGCGGGCCGGATTCAGCGCGGCCATGCTGATGGGCGATTCGTATTGGACGAGTGCCGCCACGAGTAGGCCGATGAGGAACGCCGCCAGCGCCGGAGAGGCGCGCGTTCCCATCGGGTTCTCGTCGTCCACGAGCGCGAAGATGACGGCGACGAGGATGGCCGTGATGACCATCTCGCTGAAGAACGCTTGCGGGAACGAGACGAGTCCCGCCGCCTGCTGTAACGAGTTGAGGTCACCGGTCTTCACACCCGCGAACGCCGGATTCGGGAAGAACGTCCAGAGCGTCATCCCCGTAATCGAACTCCCCGGTTCCCCGCGAACGACGTTGTTCGCCTGTGAGAACGAGTCGTAATATCCCGACCACGTGATGAGCAGGGTTCCGGCCGCCAGAAACGCCCCGATGATTTGGGACACGATGTAGCCGGGGACGTGTCGCCACGGGAAGTCCCGCCAGACGGCGTTGGCAATCGTCACCGCCGGGTTGATGTGACCTTCAGAGACACCGCCGACCCAGTACACCGCAAACATCACGGCGAACCCCCACAGGATGGACACGCCGAACAGGTCGTATCCCCCCGTCAGTATCGTGACGACGACCGCCCCGTCACCGAGCAGGACGAGGATGAACGTGCCGACGAGTTCGTTGATGTACTTCGCACGCCAGTACTCCTGGGGGCCCTGCGTTGCTGCTCCGGATTCGTCGGCCGTTTCCGACATCTCAGGCACCCCCCTCGCTTGCCCAGCCAAGGGAACGCTCGACCGCGTCCTCCCAGCGAGCGTCACTTCTCGTCCGCCTCCGCTTCCGTCATGTCCGGTTCGAACTCGCGGTCCACCTGCCAGTTTGTGCGAAGGTCGTCCGTCGAGCTCCCAGTAGCCGACGGCCAGACCGGCGGCGTAGGCCGACCCGAGCGCCGTCGTCTCGTCCACGACCGGACGACGATATCGGCACCGAGGATGTCGGCCTGTAGCTGACAGAGGAAGTTGTTCTTCACCGCGCCGCCGTCGACTTTCAGCGATTCGACCTCGATGCCGCTATCGCCTTCCATCGCTTCGGCGACGTCGCGGGTCTGATAGGCGATGGATTCGAGCGTCGCCCTGACGATGTGCTCCCGACGAGTTCCGCGCGTCATGCCGACGAGCGTCCCGCGGGCGCGCTGGTTCCAGTGAGGCGCACCGAGTCCCGTGAACGCGGGGACCATGTATACGCCGTCGTCGAATCGACGCTTCGGGCGATGGATTCCGTTTCGGCCGCGTCGTCGATGAATCCCACGTCCACGAGCCATTCGATGGCCGCGCCGGTGACGAAGATGGAGCCTTCGAGCGCGTACTGCACGGGTTCCCCGGAGCGTTGGAACGCCGACCGTCGTGAGCAAGCCGTGTTCGCTCTCGACGGCATCGTCGCCCGTGTTCACAGGAAGAAACTGCCCGTGCCGTAGGTGTTCTTCGCGTCGCCAGCGTCGAAACAGGTCTGCCCGAACAGGGCGGCCTGCTGGTCGCCGAACGCGCCCGCGACGGGACTTCCGCGCCGAAGAAGCCGTCGGGGTCCGTCGAACCGTAGGTCTCGTCGTCGCTCGACGGACGTACTTCCGGGAGCATCGCGCGCGGCACGCCGAACTCCTCGCACAACTCGTCGTCCCAATCCATCTCGTGGATGTCGAACAGCATCGTCCGCGACGCGTTCGTCACGTCCGTGATGTGTTCGCCCGTCAGGTTGTAGATCAGCCACGAGTCGATGGTTCCGAACAGGATTTCGCCCTCCTCGGCGCGCTCCCGGATATCCGCAGGTCGTGCGCGCTGGAGTTTGATGGGGTCGGCGTTGTCGAGCAACCACTCGGCCTTCGTCGCCGAGAAGTACGCGTCGGGTTCCAACCCCGTCTTCTTTCGGATTTCGTCCACCTTTCCGTCCGCTTCCAATTGCTCGACACGGTCGGTCGTCCGCCGGTCCTGCCAGACGATGGCGTCGTGGATCGGACTGCCACTATCCTTGTCCCACAACAGCGTCGTCTCGCGCTGGTTGGTGATGCCGATGGCTTCGAGTTGATCAGCGGCGACGTCCGCCTCCTCCAGCGCGGCCGTGACGACTTGCTGTGTGTTCTCCCAGATTTCGAGCGGGTCGTGTTCGACCCACCCCGGTTCCGGGTATTTCTGTTCGTGTTTTTCGTAGGCGCTGGCGACGACCCGACCGTCGTGGTCGAACAGCATGAACCGGGTTCCGGTCGTGCCTTGGTCGATAGCGCCGACATATGTATTTGACATCTGAATGCCCTCGTTTTGGTGCGCCGGACTCCCCCACTCGACGACACCTCTGGGAGAGAGACGGGACGGAGAATAATGATGTTTTCCCACAGGGAGGTTTCCACGCCCGTAGCCCTGGGTTTTCACTCTCTCGCCAACCAGTCGTGAAAAATAGTCGTCAATTTCGTCGCTTATTCGTCTCGACCCACGTTCTCGATCCGGTCGTACTGCTCGCCCGAGAGTTCGATGTCGGCAGCGCCGACGTTCTCCTCCAGTTGGTCGGTCGTCCGCGCGCCGACGATGGGCGTACAGGAGAACTCGCGCTGTTGGATGAGCCAGCGGAGCGCGACCTGCGCCGGGGTTGCGTCGAGTTCGTCCGCGACCGCTCGAATCTCGTCCAGAATCTCCCAGCCTTCCTCGGACATGTAGTAGTCCTCGAAGTAGTCCACGAGGTCCGCGCGCGACCGGCCGGGATGTCGCCGTCGCGTTCGTACTTGCCGGTCAGGAAGCCCGCCCGCGAGCGGCGAGTACGGACAGACCGCGATGTCCTGGTCGGCACAGACGTCGAGGTAGTCCTCCACCGGACCGCTCGCCGCCGCGTGGTACATGGGCTGAGTCACGTCGAAGCGCTCGAAGCCGTTTACGTTCGATTTCCAGAGCGCCTTCGTGAGTTGCCACGCCGCCATCGTGGACGCGCCGAGGTAGTTCACCTTGCCCTCGTCCACGAGTTCCGTCAGCGTCGCGAGCGTCTCCTCTATCGGGGTTTCGTCGTCCCAGCGGTGAATGTAGTACACGTCGAGGTAATCCGTGCCGAGGCGGTCGAGCGTGCCCTCTATCTGGGCGCGGATGTGTTTACGCGAGAGGCCGGAATCGTTCGGTCCCGGTTCGCCCCAACCGTCGAACGGGAAGTACACCTTCGAGGCGATGACGAAGTCCTCGCGGTCGTACTCCGAGAGCCAGTCGCCGATCCACTCCTCGCTGGTGCCGTTCGGGCTACCGTAGACGTTCGCCGTGTCGATGAAGTTGATGCCGTTCTCCCACGCCGTGTCGAGCAGGTCGTGTGCTGTGTCGTAATCCGTTTCGACCGTGCCGTTCGATTCCATGGCGAATCGCCACGTCCCGAAACACAGTTCCGAGACCTTCGTGCCCGTCGAACCGAGAGTTCGATACTCCATACCACGGCGTCGTCGGGAAGGGTCCTAAAAGCCCGGAAAGCGGCTAAGTTCGGAAAGGGACGGAACGCGGATTCCGTACGTAAAACGGACCGAGCGTGGAGGGTCGCCCGGGTCGCGTCTTCAGGCCCCGTCGTACTCGCTCAACCAATCGCCGACTATTTCTTGAATCCCGAGGGTCGTCGTACCGATGTTCAGAATTTGATACCCGTTCCGAGCTTTTTCGTTGACATCGTCCATCCCGAAACCGAGGTTTCCCACGGGAACGCCTCGGTCGATACCCGCCGTACGAACGGTTTCGACGGCGTCCCGTACGTCCGGATGGTCGAGTTCGCCGGGGGAGCCGACCGCGACCGAAAGGTCGAACGGGCCGACGAAAACGAACCCGAGGCCGGGAACGGCCAGAATGGAGTCGATGTTCTCGACCGCCTCGCGCGACTCAATCGTCACACCGATGAGGACCTCTGCGTCCTCGGTAGCGACGTAATCGTCCTCCCGTCCCCACCGACTCGCTCGCGGAACCGCGAGGCCGCGTTCTCCCGGTTCGCCGTCGTAGCCGAAATACGACGCTCGAACGATATCCCGCACCTCGTCCGCTGTATCGACGTGCGAGAGGAACACGTTTCTCACACCGGCATCCAGTACCTTCCGGACGAGCGCCGGTTCCGTAACCGGAACCCGAACTAACAGTTCCGTTCCCGTGAGCTCACTCGCGCGAAGCAACGATTCCACTGCGCCCGCATCCCACGGACTCGGTCCCGCGTGCTCGAAATCGATCCAGACGAAATCGAGTCCGAGGTCGCCGTACAGTTCGACGACCGTCGGCGCGTACGTGTCGTCGGCTATTCCGAGTACGATTTCGCCGTTTTCGAGCCGATTTCGCAAACTAGCTGTGTCTTCTGTCTGTGTCATGAGTCTCCCCCCACGAGGAATCGATTACGGTGGATTCCTCGGATGTGCTTTCTCCCCCCGACCGTTTCCGTACCGCACCCGATTGTGGAGCGGCGAACCTGCTACGCTACCGGAGGTAGTATCCCTGTTGGTCAGTGATACCAAAGTACACGGTGCCGTCGACATCGCGCTATTCCTCGGTTGGATACTCCTTTCGCACAACGACGCCGCCGCTCGAATTCCGAACGACGACCGTATCGCCGCCGTTGTTCCAGACGGCGCTTCCCTCACCCCAGTACAGGTCCGACGCGGAATCGCTTCCGCTGCCGGTGTGGAGCGTGACCGTCGAACCGGCGGCCAGCGTCGTCCCGGTCGGCACTTCGTAGCTGTGCCCCGCCGCGTCCGAAACCGACCAACCGGAGATGTCGAGCGGTTCGTTCCCCGTATTCTTCAGGACGACGTACTCCTCGTTCGGATTCTCGTTGTCGTTTCCGGGGGCGTCCGCACGAATTTCGCTGATGGCGAGGGGGCTGGTCGTGCTCCCTCCAGTCGTCGAGGTGGCGGTTGTCGTCGTCTGCCCGCCGTCACTCCCTCCGCTCGCACACTCCCAGAGTCCGAGACCGGTCTTTTGTGCGGCCGATTCGGCGGCGTAAAACCGCTGGCGCTTGGTGAATTCGCTGTCGTACACCCGCGCGTAGCCCTGCTTGACCAGTTGGTAGTTGAATAGGGTGCCGTCCCCCTCGCGAATGTAGATCAGCAGTCGTCCGTAGTAGCCGCGCGGCCCTCGTTCTCGTCCAGCGTGATGGTCACCCGCGTGCCAGCGAGTTCGGTGTCGGCGAACTCGCTGGCCTTGTGGCCCCAGTCGCGCAGGCAACTCGAACCGGCGGCGTCGTCCGGAATACCCTCGAACTCCGTCGGGTCGTTTTCGGTGTGGACCTCGGGCGTATCCACGCCGAGCAATCGTCCCGTGTCCGTCGTTCCGTTCTCGTACTGGAACTTCACCGTGTCGCCGTCAACGATTCGAGTGATGGTCACCGTCCAACTGTGGGCGGACTCCGGGTTCGACCGTCCGGTCGTCGTGGACTGCTGTACGGAGGTACACCCGGCGGTCAGCACGCTCGTCCCGAGAAGGAGGAGAACGGCGAAGACGGCGAATCGGGAGGAAACGGTGAGAGACACGACGATATCGAGACGGGGTCGGGGGATAAAACTAGGTGAGAGAGGCGAGTGAGTTCGCGGGTCACTGGCTCGTCGGCAGATACGAAAGCGGACTGACGGGGCAGAACATCGGCGCTTCGGTGAGGAGGTGGCGGAGAACGCGGACGTGTCCGGAACCGACGAGGAGGAGGAGTTTGTCGTCGTCCGGGGACATGACTCGCCAGAGGTGGTGGATCATCCGGATGTTGCGGTCGTACCAGTAGGCGAGGACGGTCGGGCTACCGAATCCCTCACCAGTAGCTCGAACCCCTTTGTCGAACATGGTGTCGTGGTTGTATCGGTTCTCCTCTTTTCTATTGATCCAGCCGAAGTATTCCGGAATCGTGGATGACGAGAGACGTTCGTCGCTCTCGCGCTGTCGGTCCTCGCTGCCCGTAAGTTCGACGTCGGTCTTTCGTCCCGAATCGATCCCGCGGTCCTCGAACGGGTCCGCCTCGGGTTCCGGCGGGTGTTCGTCTATCGCGGCAACTCGTTCGTGGTCGAGTCGAGCCGCGAGTCGAAATGCCACCTGCACGACTTCGCTTCGGCATTCGGTCGCCGGTTCGTCGCGACGGGATGGAGTGCCGGAAACGTCTCTTCGTGGTCGTACGCGCGTTCGCCCGACCAATACTCCCGATACCGGTCGTTGAGCACGTCGTTTCGGTCGTACGGTCGCTCGACGGTGATCAGGTCGGGGGTCCACTCCGCGATGCGAGTCACCAACTCGCGCAGTTCGGCTTGTCGGTGGGAGGCGAGCACGTCGTCGGCATCGACGTTCACCTCGTCCAATCCGGGGTTGTCCATGTGGTAGGTGCCGAGCAACATGACTTGCACTTGTTCGGGCGTCGGTTCCGGCCATCCGTTCGGCGTCCGTCTTTCGCTGGGAGAAGCCATACGCTCGAAAGGAACGAAACTGGAATAAATGTTTGCAGAGCATCATTTCTATAGGCTGAATTGCAGAACGCCAGTTCTATTGGAAATGTATCAACTTCTGCGCTGTTGGACGACGTCCAACTCGCGGTCGAAGACGAACGTTCGGGTTTCGCCGTCCAGCGTCATCGGAACGGCGATGCGAAGCGGATCGGTCGATTCGACCGTCGCGTTGTCCGTCGCCCGCCACGGCAGTTCCCACGGCGGCGTTTCGCGCAGGTCGATGCCGTGTTCGTAATGAAAGGCGGCGACGAGCGGGTGAGTGAGAACGACCAACTGAACCGCGCTGTTGTAGCTGTAACCACAGCGTTCGCAGTCGTAGAACAGCATCCCGACCAATCCGCTCCCTTCGAGCCAATCGGGTGCCTCGGGGTCGTCGGAGAGGTACAGCGTCGATTCTAGCTTGCCATGGCAGTTCGTGCAGATACCGAGGTCCGTCGCGTCGCCGTCATGCGAAGCCAGCGGGCGACGACGGTCGGTGCGTCCGTCGCGTCGAATCCCTCCATGACGCCCGCGGGTATTTCCGGGTCGGTAAACGCCCACTCGCAGTCGGTACAGTCGATGGTTATCCCGTGGTCACGGAAGACCGCCTCCAATCGTCCTCCGCAGTGGATGCACGCCCCATCGACGGGGACCGAACCGGCACCGAATTCGGCCGTGAGCCAACCGGAGAGAACCGCACCGACGATTCGCTCTCCCGGCGACGCGATGGCGTATCCGTCGTCCGTTTCGCGGACGAACTGCCCCGTGAGTTTTCCGAGGTGGTAGTTGAATCCGCCGGGGTCGTCAGCACCGACGCGGGAGCGCAGTTCGGAGAACTGAAGCGACCCGTCGGCGTCGTTCAATACGCGAAGGATCCGAAACCGGGTTTCGTTGCCGAGCAACCCGAAGGCCTCGTCCGGGGAGCGTCGGGTGACGATGGGGTCATCGTCTCGTGTCATACGTATTCGTCGAAAAACGGGACCATATGCGATGTGGTTCGCGCCCCCTCCAATACTCAACATCCAAAGTTCGGAATTCGAATCGCGATTTCTCACGGAACATTTATTATCACTGGGGAATTGTTATTAGTAATGAATAAATCGGATTCGTCAGGAGTGCTGTACGGAATCGTGGGGATCGTTGGAGCATTCCTCCTGTATTGGGGTGTCGTGAGTATCATGACGACGTCGTACGTCCCGTCCGTTACGTTCCCGTTGCTCGACCGGACGCTCACGGCAGTGGGTCAATACGTCTGGATTCCCGCGATCGGCGTCCTCCTGCTCACGGTGAGCGTGTCGCCACTCGTGTCAGTCGGTGCTCGAAGGAGTCGAATTGGGCGAGTAACGATCGGTGGCTTTGGAGTCGTTCTGCTGGGTCTCGGCGGTGCGATCACGGCACTCACCATCTCCCCGACCTGGGGATTCCTCCAGTTCTCGCCCGTCGTTCTAACCGGCGTGCTGCTGGTGGCCATCGCTTTCGGGCTTCAGGACCGAGTGTCGAAACGCGTCCACCCGGCGTAATTTCCTCGACGGTCCTTCGACTCGAACGGACTCGGAGTGCTCCCGTCGCGGTGGTCGCGAAAGAGTAACGGATCGGAGAAGAAGGACGTTTTATACCTCGGCGAAGAAACGAACTGGTATGAGCGGGACCCCGATCGAGCGATTTCAGGAGAACGCGACCGAAATCGCGTCGATCCTCGTTACGGGGATTTGGCTCCTCGCCTTGCTCACCGGCCAAGGATGGTGGCTGTGGGCACTATTGGGCGGTTACATCGTCGTTATTCCGATAGTCGAGTTGCTGTTCGGTGACGAAGACGAGGAGGAAGCGGCCGATGAACCGTCCTCGCGGAAACAGCGACGGCAGGAGCACAGGGAGAGAAGAAGGAACCGACGACGAGACCGGTGGGAAGACGACCCACAGGAAAACGACGATGGCACACGCGGAGCGGCGAACAACCGCGACGCCCTCGAAACGCTCAAGGACCGCTACGCACGCGGCGAACTCACCGACGAGCAGTTCGAGCGAAAACTGGAGAAACTCATGGAGAACGACACCGTGGAGGACGTCGAGGACCGATTCCGAACCGATCGGGAGCGAAACCTCGAACGCGAATGATCGAAACCGACCCGATTTTTACTCGTCTCCCGACGCGCGAAGATTTATAACTGAAACCGGGACAAGGTGCTCTATGGACGAATGGGAGTACAAAATTGTGGAACTGTCGAACGGCGGCCTCTTCGGAGATAGCGAGAAACCGACGGAAGCGGGCCTCAACGAACTCGGCGAACGAGGCTGGGAACTGGGGAGACAGGGGTGAGAACTGACGGCATCGTCGACCGGGTCGAACGGGTCACTTGGCGGACGACCCAAAAGCGAGGCGAATGCGCTGGTAGTAAACGTCCGAATGAGTAACCGCGTCACTCCTCGACCGTCCAAGAATCGAGCGTTTCCTGCACCAGCGCCTCGCCGACTGCTCGGCCGAGAACGTCGTAACCGGCGCGTTCGGCGCGGTCGTCGGCGGACGCGATGAGCCGCGAGACGATGAACTCCGGCGTGGACCTGCCGACCGTGTCAAAGCGGGGTTGGTAGTCCACGAGCAGGTCCAACTCCTCGTCCAACCCTTCGGCGAAGATACCGTCCTTCCGGGCTTGCTCGGGGAGTGGATTCAAGTCGTCCGCGAGGTGGGTGACGAACACGCCGAGCGCGCCCCTGTCGACGGTCAAACTCACGAGACCGTGGAGGAGGTTCGCGGCGCTCCCCGGTTCGGTGATCGCTTCGAACTCGTCCACCAGCATGAGCGTCCGCCCGTCGTCAGTGAGCGGCGGGACGATGCTCCGAAGCGTGGATTCGAGCACGCCAGCGTTGAAACTGGCGTGGCGGCGATGGAAGACGATGGCGTCGGAAATCGACACCTGCGCCCGCGATGCGGGGACGGGAAGGCCCATCTGTGCCAGCAAGCCGACCTGACACAGCGTTTCGAGCAGGGTCGTCTTCCCACCGCTGTTCGCGCCGGTCAGGACGGTCACGCGGTCACCTTTCGGCGGTCCCGCGACGGCGTGGTCGCCGATGCCGTAGGTGATGGGCTGGACGTCGCCGCTCCCCGTGGCGAGAAAGAGGTTCCGTGCGCCCTCGACGGCGAACCCGGAGTCCACGAACTCCGGACGCGTGAGGTCGAACGCGGCGGCGAAGCGGGCGAGCGACAGCGAGACCGCGAGGTCGCTCACGGCCGAAACGGCGGCGTCGATGGCATCACGGGCGGTTTCGATGTCGGATTCGAGTCGCTCGACCACAGAGGATTCGCGTTCCTCGGCCGCGGCACGGCTTTCGGCGACGAGTTCGCGGAGCGACCCGCCGACGAAGTCAGTGGCGTCGGTCGCCTCGCCCACCGTCGCGTCGCGGATTCGCTCCCCGGTTCGATGTCGGTCTCACGGGCGACGTACTCGACGTAGCTCTCGCGGAACTCGTCGGGGTTTCGAACGTCACCTGACTGGACGGCTTCGAGCACGTCGAGGTACCCGCTTTCGAGTCGTTCGGCCGCTGCGAGCGTCTCCCGGAGGCGGTCGAGTTCCTCGTCGGCACCCTCCGCAACCGATCCGTCGTCGAGTTTTCCGAGGGCACCCTC
The DNA here is from genome assembly GCF_001625445.1 of Haladaptatus sp. R4. Taxonomy (NCBI): domain Archaea; kingdom Methanobacteriati; phylum Methanobacteriota; class Halobacteria; order Halobacteriales; family Haladaptataceae; genus Haladaptatus; species Haladaptatus sp. R4. The sequence continues at coordinate 99,745 of NZ_LWHG01000032.1, forward strand.
CGCGACTTCGAGGTCGTCCGGGTCGATTTCCGCGACGGTGGCGAACGCGCCGTCATCGACGCCGGTTCGTTGGAGCGCCCGCGCCGTCTCGACGGCGGTTCGCTCGCTGCCGTCGTAGGCGTCGAACGAATCGAGGACGGTTTCCCGCGTCTCGTCGTCCAGTTCATCCCACGATTCCACGGCCGCCATCACGGAGTCGAGTCGTTCCTCCGCCTTCTCCCGGGATCGAACCGGGGTGAAGACGCGAATTCGGTCGCCCGCGTCGGGCGTCACGGCGTAGTCGCTGGCGAGGTCGAGCAGTGACTTGTACACCGAACGAGCATCCCGCGTGGCGAGAACGTTCATCCCCTCGCCCCCGTTGGCCTGCCGGAGGATACGTGTCGCCCGTCCTCGGGGAAGCCCCGCTTTCGTCAGTGCGCGAACGTCGCTCGATTCGATGGCGTGAATCGCCCGTTCGACGCCGAGTTCCGATGCGAGCAACTCGCTCGTCTTCGGCCCGACGCCCCAGTAATCCTCCAGCCTCATACCTGTTGGCTGACACGGACGGGTATTAATCATTCCCGTTTGACCGAAAGGTAGAGATAGCTCCGCGGTATTAATATTCCTATGTCCCTCCATGAATCATACCCGGACACGCCACAAATCGTCTACGTTGGGCAGAGCGGACGAGTTGGACTACAGGGTGCCACGGAGCGGCGAACGAGTGCCACGAAGGTACTCGACCGACTCGATATCGACCGACTGCGTGGTCTGTGAGCATTCACCGGCGGAATACGATGCGGTGGCCGTGTTGGAGGAGGTACGCGAACGCGACACGGAGTTGCCGTTCTTCATCGTCACCGACCGACGACGGGACGATCACGAGGGCGCTTTCGGCGGGAGTCACCGACTGTGTCAATCCCGCCCGTCCCGAGTTACTCACACACACAAGTCGAGCGCGCAATCGACGACTACCGAACCGCACAGGAGTTGGAACAGGCAACGGCGATACTCGGTGGGTTGGCGGACGCCGTCGTAGCGATAGACGAGGAGGGACGTATCCGCTACGCCAACGACGCCCTCGAACGCGTTCTCGGGTACGACCCGACCGAAATGCTCGGGGGACAGTTGACGACGGTGATCCCGTCGGTCCTCCGGTCGACACATCGGGAATCGTTCGACCGATACGTCGAAACCGGGGAGCGACGACTCGACTGGGAGCACGTCGAAACGACTGCACGACACCGTGATGGCCACGAAGTTCCGGTACTGCTCTCGTTTCACAACGGCATGTGCGGCGGCGAGGAACTGATAACGGGCATCATCCGCGACGTATCGGAGCGCAAGGAGGTGGAGACGGAACTCGAAGCGTCACGGGAACGCTATCGGCGGTTGGTCGCCGCGAGTCCGGAGGCGGTCCTCGTCGCCGATGCCGAGACGGGTATCATCGTGGACGCCAATGGAGCGGCGGAGAAGTTGCTCGGTCGCCCTCGGAACGAGATTTGTGGGATGCACCAGTCGGAAATCCATCCGGTGGGGCGACGAGAGAAGTATCGGCAGATATTCGAGAACCACGCGGAGAGGGGAGGCATAATACGGAACGTGGATCACCTTTCGGTCGTTCGACCCGACGGCGAGAAAGTGCCGGTCGAAATCAGCGCGAACGTTTCGGAAGTCGGCGGTCGACGGCTCGTCAACGCCATTTTCAAGGACATCTCGGAGCGGAAGGCCCGCGAACGGACGCTCGAATATCTGCGCTCCGCGACGCGTCGGCTCATGACGGCGGAGACGAAGACGGACATCTGTGAGATTGCGGTGAAAGCCGCCGGGGATAAACTCGACCTCCCCCTCTCGATGCTCCTCCTCACGAACGAGGGAGGTGATACGCTCGTTCCTGCTGCGATGACGGAGACGACCGAGACGCTACTGGACGAGGTTCCACGTTTCGAGGGGAACGATGATCCGGTGTGGTCGGCGTTCGAATCGGGTGAAGCGATCACGTTCGACGGATCGGACGACGATCTCGGGGTATGCGAAGAAGGAATGGAAGTCGAACAGGAGATCGTGATTCCGTTGGGGGCCCACGGTGTCTTCCTGCTCGGTTCCCCTTCCGCGGGACGGTTCGACGAATACGTCCGTGACTTCGCCGAGATATTGGCGACGAACGTCCGGTCGGCGCTCGACCGGGCGGAGCGCGAGGAAACGTTGGCGGCGCAGCGAGCCGAACTGGTCGAACTGAACCGGATCAACGAGGTCATCCGGGACGTGGATCGAACGCTGGTGCAGGCCACGAGCAGGGAGGAAATCGAGGAGACGGTCGTGGGGCGGTTGGCGTCGGCCGGACCGTACGAGTTCGCGTGGATCGGTGAGTACGAGATGGGAGTCGAAACCGTCAGAGCAGTGGCGAACGCGGGGGATGATACTTACTACGAATCGGCCGACAAGAAGGCGGGACAACGGAACTGTCCGGTCGCCAAAGCGCTGCGGTCCGGGCAGACGGTGGTGGTCGAGGACGTACCGACCGATCCAGCGTTCGAATCGTGGGTGACGGAAGCGCTCGACGGCGATCAGCAATCGTTGGCGGCGCTACCGATTCGGTACGACGAAACCCAATACGGCGTCCTCGTCGTTCACGCCGACCGGGAAGGGGCGTTCGATTGCCGCGAGCAGTCGGTGCTCGTCGAACTCGGCGAAACGATCGGGATGGCTATCGCCGCGATGGAGAGCCGAAAGGCGCTCGTCTCCGACTGCGTGGTGGAAGTCGAGATGGAAGCGCCGGAGGCCGACCACTATCTCATCGATATTCCGCAGAAACTCGGGTGTACGTTCGTCTTGCAGGGAACGACGATTTCGCCGACCGGCGAAATCCTCTGTTTCGTCACGGCTTCAGGTGCGCCGCCGGAGGTCATCCGCGAGCGAACCGAGCAGTACGACGGGGTAACGGACACGCGAGTCGTCCACGAGCGCGAAGACGAGTGCATATTCGAAGTCAGCTACGACGGCCGTCGTTCGTCAAGGCGCTCGTGGACAGGGGGGCGACGCTCGGACACGTCGAAGCGGGGCCGGAGAAGGCCAGAGGAACCATCGAACTACCGAGGGACGCGGACATCAGGGGGATGGTCGAAGCGGTACAACGCATCGCGCCGACCGCTCGGGTCGTCGCCCAGCGGGAGCGGGAAAAACCCGAACCGACGGCGACGGAGTTCAGGATGCAACTCGCAGAGTCGCTGACCGACAGGCAACGGACGGCACTGGAGACGGCGTACCTCGCCGGGTTCTTCGAGTGGCCGCGAAACAGCACCGGCGAGGAAGTCGCGGAACTACTCGACGTTTCGGCACCGACGTTTCATCAGCACCTTCGACACGCCCAGTCGAAGTTGTTGAAGACGTTTTTCGACCGATAGGCGAGACGGTACCGGCCGGAGGGACTTTCATCCCCGCCTCGGTTTGTCCCGTCATGCGTCTCATTCAAGTGCTCGTTCCGGACGATTGCCGGAGCGACGTTCTCGCCGTGCTGGACGACGAGGACATCGATTACGTGCTCACACGGGAGGACGGAGATGACGACGATTCCGCGGTCGTTCAATTTCCAGTGCCGACGCAAGCGGTGGACGCCGTTCTCACGAGCCTTCGAGACGCAGGTCTGGACGAGAACGGTTACACCGTCGTCGGCAGTTTGGAGACGGCCCGAACCCCGAACATTCAGGAGTTAGAGGAACGATTCGTACGGGGGCGAGACGAGGACGACAGCATCGCGACCGAGGAGATACGGACGAAGGCGCTCGGAATGAATCCGAGTCCGCTGACGTACTACGCGATGACCGTGCTGTCGGCGATCGTCGCGACCGCCGGGTTGTTGCTCAACTCACCCGCGCTGGTCGTCGGATCGATGGTCATCGCCCCGCAGATGGGGTCCGCGATGACGACGAGCGGTCGGACTCGTCCTGAACGACCGCAACATGATACGCGACGGGTTGTCGTCGCAGGTGCTCGGACTCGCCGTGGCCATCGTCAGCGCGACGATTCGGGTGGTCGCTCAAGTCCGCGCAGTTCATCCCACCGGCCCTCAACGTGGCGACGGTGAACCAGATAAGCCAGCGCACCTCGCCGGGATTCCTCTCGCTCGCCGTCGGTCTCTGTGCTGGCGCGGCGGGGGCGTTGGGAGTCGCAACCGCACTGCCGGTCTCGCTCGTCGGCGTCATGATCGCGGCGGCGCTCATTCCCGCCGCCGCCGCCGTCGGCGTCGGATTGGCGTGGGGACCGCCGGTGTTGGCGTTCGGTGCGTTCGTCCTGCTGGTGGTGAACGTCGTCTCCATCAATGCCGCGTCCGGCAGCGTCCTCTGGGCGCTCGGCTACCGCCCGGAAAACGAAGGGAGTATTCGGGATGCCGCACCGAGAATCGTCGCGGCCGCTATTTTGCTCGTCTCGTTCGTCGGCGCGGGAGCGCTGATGACCCAACAGGTCCACACCGAAAACACGGCGAACAGGGAGGTACAGAAGATACTGGAATCGAAGCACTACGAGCAACTCGAACTCGTGGAGGTGAACGTCGAGTTCGACGACATGGGCCTCGTCGACGACAAACAGCACGTGACGGTGCTCGTGACCAAGCCGTCCGGAAAGCGGTATCCCGGGCTGGCGAAGAAGCTCGCCGGGAAGATATCCGCCAAACTCGACGGGAGGACGATAGTCGAACTGCAGTTCACCGAGAGCCAACAGTCGGTGGCGAGAACGTGACGCCGTGGTCGGCCGTGATCCGGTAGGCGGCCGTCCCCCAGATGTAATCCTCGACGGGCCACCACGTCCGGGCGTTGTTGAGACTCGCGACGAGAACGCCATCGTCCGGCCGCTGGAGGTCGGGATGGAAACTGACGCTCCCGCTGTCGCCATCGGTAAACGAGGACCGTGACCCCCATTTCAGTTGTCCGTGTTTGCAGACGGTTCCGTACGCGCAGGTCATCCCGTCCACGGTTTGAATCCGACCCGACGAGTAACCGGAGACGGCGGCGACCTTCTGCAGTTTCGACCGACGTGCTTTGAGGTGGGCGAGTCCCGCGCGCGTGAACTGCCCCATGACCGCGGATGGGGAAACGCCGTGGATGGCGCTCGTCGGAAGCGCGTCGTTCACCGGGTCGATACGAACGAAGTCGTCCAATGCGTAGCCGCGTCCCACTTTGCCGACCTTTCGCCATCCGGTGCGTCCCTTGACGTAGAACGGTTCGCCGCGGTGTTGTTCGTCGTCGTCCCCGTAGAGATGGTTCGAAGTCGCGAAAAACGGCGCTCCGTCGTCGTACATCGCCGGACAGAGCGTTGCGGCGGCGTGCTTGCTCCCGCACTCGACGCTTCCGGGCACGCGGTCGTCGTCGAACGAAGCGTCGTACGTCCGGCTTTTTTCGGTCGTATCGGCCGCTTCGACGTGATTCACTTCGACGGCGACGTCGCCGATTCGTTCGGGGACGGACCCCGTCGCCTCGTCGTAGGTCACGTCCACGGCGAGGGCGGCGTTTCGTCCGCCGAACTCGCCCGGAACGACGGCGCTACCGACGATTCCGTGACGAGAAAGCAAGTCGTGGCGCTCGTGTGCGTCGAACGCGGCGCGGAGGTCCGCGAACCAATCAGCCGGAACCGTCGTCGTCAGCGGTTCGGAATCGGACCCCCGACCGTACACGAGCGGCACTTCGTCGCGTCCGGCCGCCCGCACGTCGTCGGGCGTGAGCAGGGCGGCCATCGAGCCGAACCCTGCACCCGCGAGTGTCGTGACGAACCGTCGCCGCCCCATCGTCCCCAGTCGTCTCCGTGGCAGCGAGCGCGTTGCTGGTCGCTGTCCGATGTCGTCGTGGTTCCCCATCGTGTCGTTTCCCCGTTCCCGAACTCGGGTACGACGGGGGAGTACTTGAAGCTGAACCGTCAGGTTCCCCGTTCGAGCGGATGAATTATCGGTACGACGACAGTGCAGTTTTAGGGGTGCCAAAAAATGAGAACATTTACGTACCTTTAGGCGAGCCTAAAACATGGGCATGGTAGCAGACGACCCTAAGACCACGAGCCGTCGACGGTATCTGTTCGGTTGTGGCGTCGCCGGAGCGACGATCATGGCTGGCTGTCTCGGCGGCGACGAGAGTTCAGGAGCAGGAACGGACACGACGAACACTAGCGAGACGACGGGCTCGAAATCGGACGGAACGAGCACGGAGACGACCGAGACGGAAACGTCGGAGTCGGGTCCGTACTCGGTATCGATGGAACCGGTCGGGTCGGTGAAGTTCGATTCCGTCCCGAAGAGTTGGGTCGCCAACAACGGCAGTTGGGCGGACATGGGCATCGCGCTCGGCCTCGAACCGCCGAAAGCAGTCTGGTTGACGAGTCGGTACCACACGCAGTACTACGACGAAATTCCCGGCGTCTCGATGGACAAGAGCGGGATGAAGAACCTGTACCAGGACGGCGTCAACAAGGAACTGTTCTACCAACTGGACGGCGACGTACACGTCATCGACCCGAACTTCCTGATGAACCGGTTCAAAGGATGGTCCCAGTCGGACGTCGACGAAGTCGAAAAGAACATCGGGCCGTTCTTCGGCAACAGCATCTTCTCGACCGGATACAAGTGGCACAAAGACTACACATACTACAGTCTCTACGAGGCGTTCGAAAAACTCGCCAAGGTGTTCAAGCGCACCGACCGGTACGAGGCGTTCAAGTCCCTACACGCCGACTTCCAGTCGAACCTCGAATCGGTCGTCCCGTCGAAGAAGTCGAAACGGCCGTCGGTCGCTATCATGTGGGCGAACGGGAACAAGCCCGAGTCGTTCTCGCCGTACCTCATCTCGGAGGGGACGAGCTTCAAACAGTGGCGCGACCTGAAGGTCCAAGACGCGTTCGCCAACACGGACGTCCGTGACTTCCACGCGACGCGCGGAGAGGTGGACTTCGAGACGCTGTTGAAGATCGATCCCGACGTGTTGCTCCTGCGCGGACACGAGAACCAGACGAAAAAGGAGTTCCAGAACACGGTCGTCGAGTTCATGAAGAACCACAAGATCGGCAAACGGCTCACCGCCGTCAAAAACGACGACGTGTACCGTGGCGGCGGGTTGTACCAGGGCCCGATCACGAATCTCGTCCTCACCGAGCGCGCGGCAAAGCAGGTGTACGACGCCTCGGGCGACCTCTACGACAAGAAACGGGTCGCGAGCATCGTGAAAGGTGATATGTAAGCAAAGGGAAAGACGGTCGGCGACGTCCGGAGGTATATCCCAGTTCAGTGCGACGCGGGCACGGTAGGCATCAACCGCTCGCGTCATCCCATATCATTTCGACGAGATCCCCAGTCATCACTTTTCAGTGCGAAATCGTAATCCATCGAATCGAGGATGGAGCCGTGTAACAAACCCGGAGTGGACGGTGAGAGCTCGATAGAGGCGTAATTAGCGCTCTGGGAGAAAAACCAAAGCTCTTATCGGTGTTTAGGCAGACCTAAAAGATGAACAAGAGGTGAAGCGCGAGTCGCTTCGCCGGGTAGTGACAACGATGGAAAAACCGAGTACGGGGCCGGACACATGACAGAGGAAGTCGAGGCGACGATAGGAGAACGAATAGACGGGTCACTGGCGGGGCTCATTCTGGCGAGTATCGGAATCGTGATCGTTTCCGCGCTCGTGCAAGTCAGTTTCGGCGCGTACTCCACGACGCTTTCGCAGGCGTGGCACGCCGTGTTCAACCCGAAAGTCATCGCCGATCCCAAGGTACTCGGGGCGCTCCTGTTCGGGGGCGAGATTCCGGACGGTACGAACTTGAGCAACACCACGACGGTCGTCTGGAGTCTGCGCCTTCCGCGAGTCCTTGTCGGAATCTTCGTCGGCGTGAACCTGGCGGTCTCGGGCGCGATTTTCCAGGCCGTCACGCGCAACGAACTGGCGAGCCCGTACATCCTCGGCGTCAGCAGCGGTGCCGGACTCGCGGTGTTGCTCACGCTCGTCGTGTTCAGCGGCCTCTCGCTGTTCCTCCCCGTGTTCGCGGCGCTCGGCGGTATCGTCGCGTTCATCATCGTCTACACCATCGCGTGGAAGGGCGGGACGAGTCCCGTCCGACTCGTCCTCGCAGGTGTCATCGTCAGCACGGTCTTCTCGTCGCTCCAACGCGGCCTCTTCTTCTTCGCGGACAACATCGGCGTGGTACAACAGGCCCTCGCGTGGACCACGGGGTCGCTCACGGGAACGGGCTGGGAGCAAGTTCGGATCGTTCTCATCCCGACACTGATCGTCATTCCGATTTCGCTGATCGTGTCCCGGCAGTTGAACGTCCTTCTCCTCGGCGAGCGAACCGCGCGGTCGCTCGGCATGTCGGTCGAACGGGTCCGGTTCGGACTCTCGATACTGGCGATCATCGCGGCGAGTTCCGCCATCTCGGTGGCCGGAATCGTTAGCTTCGTCGGCCTCATCGTCCCCCACGTCGTCCGGAACATCGTCGGGAGCGATTATCGAAAGCTCATGATCGGGTGCCTGTTCGCCGGACCGGCACTGGTCGTCGCCGCCGACGTGGGGGCGCGACTCGCACTCATGCCGATCCAGATTCCGGTCGGTATCGTCACCGGACTCGTCGGCGGGCCGTACTTCCTCTATCTCATGCGGAAACAGCAGAACATGGGTGAACTCTGATGACACACGAAGACACCACTGCCACCAACGAAGGGACGACCGGAACGGAACCGGACGCCTGCCGGAGGAATCAGAATGAGTAAACAGCTAGACCAAACGATAAACGAGGGAACGGACGAATCGGAGAACGAACGAACCGAAGAGCCGACGGACGAGCGCGCGAGCGAACTGTTCGGCGAGGAGTTGGCGATCGGCTATCCGACCTCCGGAATCATCGTGGAATGTAACTCCATCGTCCTCCCGGCGGGGGAGATAACCGCGCTCGTCGGCCCGAACGGGAGCGGAAAGAGCACGCTGCTGAAGGCGCTGTCCCGCGAACTGGAACCCGAAAACGGTATCGTTCGGTTGGACGGAAACGACATCCAGTCGTTCGGGACGAAGGAACTCGCACGGGAACTGGGGCTCCTTTCACAACAGAACAAGTCGCCCGGAAGCCTGACCGTCGAGGAACTCGCATACCACGGTCGATACCCGCACCGCAAGCTCTTCGAGTCGAAGACGGAAGCGGATCACGAGGCCGTCGATACCGCACTCGAACGCGCTGGCGTCACGCATCTCAGGGACGAGGAGATGAACAGCCTCAGCGGCGGACAAAAACAGCTCGCGTGGATCGCAATGGTGCTGGCACAGGACACGGAAGTGCTGCTGTTGGACGAACCGACGACGTACCTCGACCTACGCCATCAGCTGAACGTCCTCGAAATCGTCAAAACGCTCGCCCGCGAGGAGAACCTGACCATCGGCATCGTCCTCCACGACATCTCGCAGGCCGCTCGCTACGCCGACAACCTCGTCGCCCTCCGCGACGGCGAACCCTACGATTGGGGACCACCGGACGAAGTCGTGACGGAGGAACTACTCGCCGAGGTGTTCGGCGTCGAAGCGACGGTCGGTCTCGGACCGGAGGGACCGGTCGTGAACCCGCAACGACCGCTCTGAACGCAGCGTGGGTGAGTTCGGAGGAGTTCAATTGCAGTCCGAGTCGGGTCCATCTCCAATGACCGATTAGCTGGGGTATATTTTTAACAGCGAGAAGATTACTGGTAGATAACAGGACGATACGAGTCCATGAGCGCAGTGAAGTACGCGGACCGACTCACCGACCATCCCTTCGGCCGTCTAGTGATACTCATCGCCGGAATCACCGTCCTCGGCGCGGCACCGCTGTTCTACCCACCGTTCGGAACCGTAGTGTGGTGGTTATTCCCAACCTTGTTCGTTCTCAAGGGCGTTTGGGAACTGTACTTCCGTGGAGCGGACGGTCCATTATCGATGGCCGCCGGTTCCCTGCTCGTTCTCGGCGGTGTCAGCCGTGCGCTGTACCAACTCGTTCCGATGGACGAGTTCACCGGGACGGTAGCGAACGTCATTCCACTATTCGGAATTTTCGCCATGATGTACGTCCAGCATTACCGCGAGAACGAGTAAACCACGTCGCTTTGGAGAGGCGAATCGAGGGAGCGAACGCGCCGGGAAGCCGGGAAACCCAACGGGGCGACGGATCGAGATTGGCGGCAAGTGGTTATCGCCCGAATTCGAAGCCGGAATCGGTAGCCGTCTCGGTCTCCTCGGTGTCCGAATGGCCGTCGCGGAGACGCCGGACGCGGGCCTCCAGTTCGGCGATGGCTTCGGTCTGATCGTCCGTCGCCGCCACGATGTTGTCCGCGGCTTCCTCCGTATCCGAAGCGTGTTCGCGTGCCGACTCCAACGTCGAGGTCAACTCCTCGACCGTCACCGCTTGATTGTTGGTCTCCCGCGAAACCTCCGCGATTCCGTTCGCGGACTCGTCGATGGCGTTCGCGATATCTTCGAGCGCGGTTAGAACGTTCGAAATCTGGCCACTCGCGGTCGTTATCCGTTGGTGGGACTGCTCGGCGGCGACTACCGTCGAGTCGGTCTGGGTCTGGAGTCGTCGATGTTCGTCGCTATCCGTTCGGTGTGCTGGCGGGTTTCGTCCGCGAGCGACTTCACCTCGTCGGCGACGACGGCGAACCCATCGCCGTCGTCGCCGCGCGGGCCGCCTCGATATTGGCGTTCAAGGCGAGGAGGTTGGTCTGTTCGGCCACGTCGGAAATTATCTCGACCACGTCCTCGATGTCGTCCATCCGTTCGCCGAGATCGGTAACGCTATCCACGAGGTCCTCGCCGATGTCGGTGACTTCGTTGGTAGCAGTGCGGGCATCCTCGGAGGCATCGAGACCGTCGTTGGCGGCCTCACGAGCCGTCGAGGCGGCCGAATCAACCTGTTCGGCGGTAGCGGCGACCTCCTCCATGCTCGCCGAGAACGTCTGCATCTCGCCGACGCTCTGGACCAGCAGGTCGTTTTGCTCGCCGACGTTGCGAGCGATATCGTCCGCGGCGGTGACGGATCGTTCGACTGATTCGCCGAGCAAGGCCGCCTGCTGGTCGACGCGAACCACGACGTCCTGAAGATCGTCGGCCATCTCGTTCACCTCGTCGACGACCCCGAGAAGCCGGGAATCGATGGCATCGCTGTCGGTAAAGGAAGCGCGGGCGTCGAGGTTTCCGGCCGTCAGCGCACGGAGCGTCCCCGATACCTCGTCGACCAGCGCCTCGGTCGCTTCCTGCCGTCGGCGCTCATCAGTCAGATCCTGTGCCATCTCGATAGCGCCGATCAGTTCGCCGTTCTCGTAGAGCGGCATCACGGTAATCCGGGCGTAGCGCTCGACGTCACCGCTATGGTCGGCGACGTGGTCCTCCTTGACGTAGAGGTGCCGTGATCGGTCTGCGAGCCGTAGCCCGTAGACCTCGTCGGCCGCCTTCGGTGCGGCGAGCACCTGCTCTATCATCGTCTTCTCGGGAGTGTCGTAGAGGAGCATACCGATATCAGTCCGTTCGAACGCACGCTCAGAAGGGATGCCGGTGAGTACTTCCATTTCGTGATTCCATGCCCTGATCTTCCCCTCGGTACAGATCATGAAGGCGGCTTGAGGAATTCCGTCGAGCAACACTTGCTCATCCACGTGGAACCCCCGGGCGACCGATTCTCCAATTTCTGGGGCGTCCGAGTCCGACGATTTGTCTGGTCCGGGTTCGACCGAATCCGACGGTCTGTCGGGCACGGATTCGTCCGTATCCGACGATTCGCCCGCTTCGTCGGTGCGCGGTGTCGCAGTGACACGTCCTCCGTCGGGACGGGCAGCGTGGTTCTCGGTATCAACCACGTTCCCGCGAAGCCACGAGTAGACCCCCTGCAACCAGGCAATATTCATACTCAATTCAATTATCTAAATATTCATATGTGTTTCCCCTGAGAATCGAGGGGGAAATTTCCACAGACACTGATTTTTGATTTGGTCGTCGATCTGGCCGCTATCGGCTCTGGGTCGTCGAGCAAAAATCGCGGCGATGGGTCGAAGACGGTCAGTTCCAAACTCGTGGTCCGTAACGCTTCGAAAGGATTGCCGGAGCCGAGGTCGGGTCTTCAGAGCGCTTGCCACGTCCGGGGCGAGTCGTTCAGGCGCTCACAGCCGTCCTCGGTGATGACGACCAAGTCCTCGATTCGGACGCCGAACTCGCCGGGGAGGTAGATGCCGGGTTCGACGCTGAACACCATTCCGGGTTCGAGTTCGAGGTCGTTGCCCTCCACAATGTACGGCCCTTCGTGTACGTCCAACCCGACGCCGTGACCCGTGCGATGGATGAACTCGTCGCCGTAGCCGTAGGACTCGATGACCTCACGAGCGGCACGGTCCACGGATTCGGCGGTGACGCCGGATTGGGCGGCTTCGACACCCGCCTGTTCGGCTTCGAGGACGGCCCGGTGTACCTCTTCGTACCTTTCGGGCGGGTCGCCCGCGAACACGACGGTTCGGGTCTGGTCGCCGGGGTAGCCGCCAACGAACGCGCCGAAGTCGAGGACGACGGGGTCGCCGTAGCCGATTTCGCGGTCACCGTAGCCGTGGTGCGGTTTCGCGCCGTTCGGACCGGAACCGACGATGGTGTCGAAGGCGAGTTCGTCGCCCCCCGCGTCGACAGTCGGGCTTCGATCTCGGCGGCCAGTTCGGACTCCGTCATCCCGATGGCGTCCTCGCCGAGTTCCCGGATTTCGACGTGCTCGGTCCGCGACCTCGCCAGCCGTTCGGAGCGCTTCGATTTCCCCCCCGTCCTTGCGCATTCTCAGGTGGTCGAGCACTTCGCTGGCCAGTCCGAACGTCGCGTCGGGGAGGGTACGCCGGAGACCTTGGGTGAACAGCGCCCACATCCGGTCGTCCACGAGGAGGTGGCCGCCGTGGAGGCCGAACTCGTCGGCGACCGATTCCACGAGCGAGAGCGGGTCCTCGCCGTCGCTCCACGTCCGAACGTCGGAAATCCACGACTCGTCGGCTATCTGCTCGCCGTACATGTCGGGGACGACGAAAACGGGGTCGTCGTCCTCCGGGACGAAGAGGAGCAGGTGTCGTTCGCCGGGATGTTCCCGGAAGCCGGAGAGGTAAAACAGGTTCGTGCTCGGGAAAAGGACGAGGGCATCGGCGTCGGCCGCATCCAATCGCTGCTGACACCGGCGGGTTCGTTCCGCGAAAGCGTCCGTCATGTCCCGGATATCGGAACCCGAAGCGTAAAAGTTGGTGCTCCGGGGCAATCCCGAACGGGAAGCTTCCGCTGGAAACGGGAGTGACGACGAAAAACGAATAACGAAGACCGGGACAAGGTTGCCGAATAAATCGCCGAACCGACAGACGCTCCGAACCTACACTGCGTCGATTCCGCGGTTCCCGGTTCTGACCTGACAGGCGTCGAGAACCGGGAGGACGAATATCTTTCCGTCACCGGGTTCGCCGGTGTGAGCCGCTTCGCGGATCGCTTCCACGACGTCCTCGGCGGGCGTGTCCGCGACGACGCACTCGATTTTGACCTTCTGATGGAGGTCGACGACGTACTCCTCGCCGCGCCACTGACTTTTCGTGGCCGGTTGACTGCCGCGTCCCGAGACGTTCGTGACGGTCAGACTGGGCGCACCGGCTTCCACGAGCGCGCGCTTTACGTCCGCCAATCGGTCGGGACGAATGATCGCGACAACCATCTCGATTCCGGAATCGGCCGCGGCGGTCATTTGTGTTCACCCCCGTCCGCGATGGCGTGACCATCCGTCGCTCCCGTCGGCGAGCCACCACCGGTTTCGTCGAACGATTCGACGAACTCGGGGTAGGCCACGATGCCGTGTTCGGAGCTGTCCAGACCGGTGTGTTCGTCCTCCTCGTCCACGCGCAGGCCCACGGTGACTTCCGCGAGCTTGAACACGAGGTAGGAGGTGACGAGCGTCCAGATAGCGATGGTCAAGATGCCGACCGTCTGCATGGTGAACTGTGCGAGCGAGAAGCCGGAAACGGCAAACACCGGAATCAACCACGTACCGATCGCACCCGCGCTTCCGTGGACGCAGAACACGCCACAGACGTCATCGACTTTGAGCGTATCGACGACCCAGCGGTAGACGAGGGGCACCTGCACGCCCGCGATGGCACCGAGGGCGATTCCGCCGAACCACGTGACGTGGGGGACCGCACCCGTGACGGCCACGAGACCGGCGAGCAAGCCGTTCGCCGTGAACAGCGGGTCGGGTTTGCCTTCGAGGAACGTCGTCGCAATCGCCGCGGCGACGGCACCCGCACCCATGCCGAGGGTGGTATTCAACGCGACGCGACCGAGCGCGCACCGGTGAAGACCAGACTACCGCTCGACGCATCGAGGACGGTCGCCTGCGTTCCGACGTTGAAACCGTACCAGCCGAACGCGAGGATGAACGTCCCGAGCATCACGAGCGTCAGCGAGTGGCCGGGGATGGGAACGCTGTTTCCCTCCTTGTCGAACCGTCCGCGGCGAGGTCCGACCATGTACGCGCCCACGAGCCCCGCGATGCCGCCGAGCATGTGAACCACGGTTGCGCCCGCGAAGTCCATGTAACCGACGCCGTCCGCGATACCGTAAATCGATCCGACCGCCTGACCGAGGAACCCGCCGGCAGTCAGCAGACCGGCGTCGGACCACGCGAATCCCTGAATGACGGGGTAGATGACCGCCGTCAGGGCGATGGAGTAGAACAGGTACGCCTTGAACTTCAGGCGTTCCGCGACTGCCCCACTGACGATAGTCGCCGCCGTCATGGCGAACACCGCGCCGAACAGCCAACCGATCCACGAATCCGGGCTGTTGACGTAGGAGAACGCACCGGCCAGTGACAGTCCGCCGGGAGCCAGGAACGTCGCGGCGATGGCCGCGATGCCGGACCCGACGAGGAAGTAGATGAGGACGCCGAGCGACCAGTCCATCAAGTTCTTCATGAGGACGTTCGCGACGTTCTTCGCCCGAACCTGTCCAGCCTCCAGCATGGCGAATCCGGGTTGCATGAAGAAGATGAGGAACGAGACGGTGAGTATCCAGACGTTGTTGACTCCGTCCGCGACAGTGCCGATGTCAACCATCAGCCGTCACACTCCTCGAACCCCGTTGGAGGGGTATCGATAACAAGATTGTTTGCCTTTTCACCCATTTTGACTGCGTTCGTAATCCAAGCCACGGTATAGAGTCGTGATTCATAAGGATATAAAATTGATCGTTTACAAGCGTCCAGTTAATCAATTCTTTGTTGACGAACAGCCACTTTACAATCGAATATATTCCATATAAGGTTGTAAAGCGTACAGAAATAGGATGTATGTAGTGTCTAAATCGGACGAGTGTAAACATTATAAATTGACATGTCCGAGGCCGGGAATTCGAGCCGCGCGCTATCTGTGAACGTACTTCACTGTGCACAATTACATATGTTCACCGTGCACAAACGGCGTGATTAAAGGCCCTATTACAGAATCCGAAAATATGGATTGGCACACGAGAAGTGTTTTATACTACCGTATTGTTTCGTTATTTCGTGAGCAGAAATACAAACGTGGTCAAATACCGCCCGAATTGCCCCCTTTGTTGTTCTAGTCCGTTTGGCAGTGTGAGCCGTCGTCCGTGTGATGTGGGGGGGATGGGAACGTGACGACGTCCTATCTTCCTCCGGCGGAGATGTTGACCGACGAAAAAAACGTCTCGGCGACGTATCAGCAACTCACGCTCTTCATCGAGGAGTACGTCGAACGGTCGGGAGCCGAGGGTGTCGTCGTCGGAATGAGCGGCGGCGTCGATTCGACGTTGGCTGCGTACCTCGCGGTCGAGGCGCTCGGCTCCGACCGCGTGTTCGGACTCCTGCTCCCCTGTAACTTGACCGCCGAAGCGGGGAGTCACGATGCCCTGACCGTGGGAAGCGCTCGACATCGACTACGAGGAGATTCACCTCCAACCGCTCATTCGTGGGTTCGAAGAACTGATAAGCGGCGACGCGGAGCGCGACGATCGGGTGCAAGCGCTCGGTAACGCCATCGCACGCCTCCGGATGACCAGCACGTACTACGCGGCGAACACCCAATCCAGGCTCGTGCTCGGAACCGGCAATCGGTCGGAGCAACTGCTCGGTTACTTCACGAAACACGGAGACGGTGGGTGTGACCTCCTCCCGTTAGCGAACCTCTACAAGACGGAAGTACGCGCGCTCGCCCGGCACGTCGGACTCCCCCGGCGGATCGTCGAAAAGCCCTCGACGGCGGGACTGTGGGCCGAGCAGACCGACAAAGAGGAACTGGGTGCGTCCTACGAGCGAATCGACGCGGTCCTCCACTACGTCGTGGACAGACGCTACCGGGCGGAAACGGTCGCGGAGGAACTCGACATTCCGATAGAGACGGTCTGGGAAGTCGTCAACAGACACCTCGAAACTCACCACAAACGCCGTCTGCCAGCCACACCGGGCAGGGAAGTCACCGAATAACGACCTCCCGTTCCGACGGACTGGTCGAGATTCGAAGGAGGTCAGCGATTTTACCCCGAGCGATATAATCACGGACCACGTAAGGGCTGTATGGGTGGGGACCCGAACGCAGATGGCTGACGATACAGCGCTGCCGATGGAGCGGTCGCGTCTCGCGTGGTGGTTGGTCGGCGTCGTCCTTGCGATCATCGTTCTGTTCGTCTTCTACTCGTTCGAGGGGACGTTCGTACTCGGCCTGTTCATGTACTACGCGACGCGGCCGATATACAACCGTCTCGAACACCGACTCGGTCATCCGGGACTGACCGCGTTCGCGTCGTTGATAGCGGTCGCGCTTCCCGTCGTCGTGCTCATCTCCTACGCTGTCGCCGTGAGCGCGGTCGAAGTGGCGGCGATAGCTGGCGAGTCGTTGAAGGGGTACGAGGGCGTTCTCCGGCCGTATTTCGACCTCTCATCGCTGACGGTCCATCCGCAGCGAATCGTCCATCTCCTCCAGCAGAGCCAGGGAGAGATCATGCGGTTCGGCGGGCCAGAACTGCTCAAAACGGCGGCCGACTTGGCGGCGGCGTTCGGAACCGCGCTCCTCCAGTTGTTCGTCGCGCTCGCGTTCGCCTTCTACCTGCTCCGGGACGACGACAAACTCGTCCGGTGGTTCGTGCGCGACATCGGCGGCGAACGGAGCACGGCGTACAGCTACCTCGCTGCGGTGGACCGAAGCCTGCAAACGGTGTACTTCGGCAACATCCTGAACGCCTTCGTCGTCGGCCTCGCCGCCGCCGTGGTGTACAACCTCGCCAACGTCTTCGCACCGCCGGGACTCGCGGTGCCGCTTCCGACGCTACTCGGCTTGCTCACCGGAATCGCTAGCCTCGTTCCGATCGTCGGGGTGAAGTTGATCTACGTGCCTATCGCGGCCTACCTCCTCGTCAAATCGCTCGACACCGGGATTCGAACCATCTGGTTCCCGGTGGCGTTCGTCGCGCTGTTCATCATCGTCATCGACCTCGTGGCGGAAACGGTCATCCGACCATATATCACGGGACGGGAGTTGCACGTCGGGTTGATGCTGTTCGCGTACATCTTCGGGCCGTTGCTGTTCGGCTGGTACGGGCTGTTTTTCGGGCCGTTGTTGCTCGTCTTGCTGATCCAGTTCAATCGCGTCGTCCTCCCCGATTTGATACAGGGAGAACCGCTCCCGAAACGGCACGCGACGGGTGAACCGGCCGAAAGCGGGGAGCCACGGACCGACGAGAGCGAGAAGGTGAACATGGGGACCGAATGGGAAGAAGCGGGGGAGTTGGGGAAGGACGAAACGGAGTCGGACGGTAAAACGGAATCGAATGGCGAGGAGGAGTCGGACGGCAAAACGGAATCGGGGAACGGGACCGAGGACGACGTGAACCGATCTCCCGGACGAGGGTCACCGTGACGAGGACGACACTACGAGTCCCACGTGAGGGACGAAAGGTGGAGATGGGAAATCTTCGGGAACGAAACCCGATGATCAGTACTGTTCCTTATCGATGTCCTCCAGATGGCGCTGGATTCGGTCGAACTTATCGACCTCGACGAACGCGTACTCGGCGCCGCCGAAGAACGAATCCGGCACCTCGGAATCCGTGAGGAGCAGTTCGGGGTCCGAATCGACGTGATTCACCTTCTGGAACGGGATGACGCGGGCCAGCGGTGGGTCAGCATTAATACAGACGACCGCGTTTTCCTGCACGAGCACCGCGTCGTACTCCTGTGCCTCGTATTCGTCTACCGCGAAGACCGTGGGCATGTGTGAATCGACGCACGGAACGATATTAAAAATGAACCCGAGCGAACTCGACCGACGGCTACGCGAGCGATTCGACGCACCGGAAGGTGCACGCAGGGTCGTCGTCCGGGAAGCCCGCGACCTGTCCGATTCGGGCCGGTATCGGAAACACGCGGGCATCGAACTCACCGCGTCTGCCATCGTCGGCCATCTGGAGGACGCACCGGACGACATGTCCCTCCCCGAGAAGTGGAACTGGTGGGTCGGGTCGCTCGAAATCGCCTACGGTGGCTACACCGAATTTCTCGTCGTTCGCTGGCAGGGAAGCGAGAATCAGTGACTACGGGTTGAGTTGACCCGTCACCATCAGATAGGCGAGCGCGAACTGAATCGCGTTGAACGCGCCGTGGATCAGCGCCGAGACGACGAGGTTTTGCGTGTACTCGTAGGCCGCACCGAGGACCGGCGAGAGCACGAGCAGGATGGCGAGATAGACGAGTTTTCCCGCGCCCTGCAACGAGAAGAAATGGACGAGCGCGAAGATCAGACTCGCCAGCGCGATGGCGGGCCACCGTCCGAACGACTCCCGGAGACGCCCCTGGACCACCCCGCGATACAGCAGTTCCTCGCCGGGTCCGATGAGCAGGAACGAGAGCGGAATCAGGAGCAAAAACACGTTCGGGTCGCGTTCCCCGATGGCCGCCAGTTCGTTCTGTGCCGACTGAATCCCGAAGGTCGTGAGCACGAGCGACACCACGATGAGACCGCCGTAGAAGACGGCGAATCCGCCGACCGTCCACCCGAGGTCCGAGAGCGTCGGAATCCGTGCGTGAATGTAGCCGAGGCCGCGTCCCGTGTAGTGGAGATACGCCAGTGCGAACAGACCGAAGGAAACGCCCTGTCCCATGACGATCGAAACCGCGACGAGCAACGTCGGTCGGGAGAGCAGGGCGATACCGGCCGCGGAAAACAGAATCGCCGTGAACAGGACGACGATGACCGCGAACGCGTACCCTCCAAATCCCAATCCGACTGCGGTAAACGTCGCCCGAGTCTTCGGGTTCCAGATCGCGCTCATTCGCTCGCCTCATCGAGATTCGCGCCAGTCGCTGTCGTAATTTTCCCGTTCACCCCAAATCCTCCGCCTCGTATGTTTACTCGCAGGGTACTGGTTGTTGTGTAGAAATACTGCCAGTAACCCGGGAACGAAAACGGCGGGAATCGGTTGAGAGAGTGGGAATCGCGGTTGGAATCAAAACGGTGAGAGCGATGATATGAAAATAGGTGGCCGTCCCGACACGGCAATTCGATCTACACGTGTTCGTCCAAGAAGGCTGAAATCCGCTCGAACTCCTCCACGAGGTTTTCGCGGGAGGTGGTGTGGTGGCCCTCGTCCTCGAAGATACAGGTTTCGACCGGGAGGCCCTGCTCTCGGACCTTCTCGGCGATTTGCTCGGCTTCCCCGACGGGGACGCGGGGGTCGTTCGCGCCGTGCTGGATGAACAGCGGGCAGTCGATCTTCTCGGCGTCGTGAATCGGACTGATCCGTTCGAGGAGTTCAGGGTCGTCCAGCGAACCGTACTCCTGTTCGCGGTGACTCCGTCGCCACTCGCCCGTGTTTTCGAGGAAGGTCTCGAAATCGGCGATGCCGACGAACTCGACGGCGGCGGCCCAGAGGTCCGGGTACTCCGTGATCGCCGCGAGGACCATGAACCCGCCGTAGGAGCGGCCGTAGGCGACGATTCGGTCGGGATCGACGGCGTCCTGCGCGTGGAGCCATTCGACACCGGCCTCGATGTCGGCCACCGAGTCCATGCGCTTTTCCTCGTCGTCCAGATGAGCGTAGGCCTCGCCGTAGCCCGACGAGCCACGGACGTTGGGTTCGAGAACCGCGTACCCCTGCTGGAGGAAGTACTGCTTGGTCGGGTAGAACCACGGCTGGCGCTGGTGCTGCGGGCCGCCGTGGATGTCCACGATGACGGGGGCGTGTTACCGGGTTCGGCGTTCGGCGGGAGCGTCCAGTACGCCGGAATCTCACGCCCGTCGAACGATTCGAACCGAACCGTTTCGGGTTCGAGGAACGTGTCGCGTGGGATGCCGAGCGTGCCGAAGTCGGTCCACTGCGAGACGCTTCCGGCCTCCGGATCGAGGACGAAAACGTTCTGCGGGTCGTCGCTCCGACTCAACGTGAGTGCGCACTGCTCACCGTCGGGACCGAATCCCGCACCGAAGAGCACGCCATCGGGGAAGTGAGGCGTCGCCGTGCGCTCGATCACATCGGCCTCGGCGTCCAGTTTGCCCGCGTGCACCTCCGAGTAGCCGTCCACGTTGCGTGCCCAGACGACTCGACCCGTTCCACCGTGGAGCGAGAAGTGAGAAACGTCCCAGTCGCCGCCCTCCTCGACCGTCGTGAGAGTTCCATCGTCGAGGTCCAGTCTGGCGATGGCGGTCGTGTCGAAATCGTGGTTCGTCACGCAGTAGCAGTTCCCGTCGACGTCGAACCGCGCGCTGTGATACTGCGCGTCGGTGTCGTCGGTAAGTCGCCGATGCTCCCCGGTTTCGGGATCGAGCAGGAACAAGTTCTGATCGAAACTGGCGTTCGCCTTCGAGAGGGCGAGACCGGGTTCGCCCCATGCTTCGACCGTCAGAAAGCCGCCCGCCCCTTCGTGAACGAGCGTGGCCGATTCGTCGTCGCGGCCCTGCACGTACACGTCGAACGTCGATCCCTCGCGGCGGTTGGCCGTGAACGCGATTCGTTCGCCGTCCGGACTAAAGCCGCCCCACTGGTGGATGGCTTCCGGGGTCGCCGTCAGCGGCGTTTCGGTCCCCGTTTCGAGGTCGTAGCGGTACAGTTGGTCGTGTTCGTCGCTCCCGGTGTCCATGCCGAAGACGACCTCCGGGCGCGAGGGCGACGCCGAGACGAACGAGATTCGCTCGTCGTGGCTCGTCAGTCGCTTCGGGAACGAATCCGAATCGTCGAGCGACCAGACCTGGGGCGTCCCCGTCGTGTCGGCGAGGAAGACGAGCGTCCCATCGACCGCGATGGTCGGGGAACTGGCCGAGTCGATACCGAGATAGCGCGTGAGCGGATACGGCGCGGTTGGCATGCTATAGCGTGCGAAGAGGGACGAGAAAAGGATTCGGCTCACGGTAGTTTTGATGGGTCGAAGCGGACGTGTTCGAAAATTTCGTGATTGCAGTCGTTACAATCCCAGCAGAATCAACTCCTTCGTTCGTCGCACACGGCTGAGGACGTTCGAAGTCAGCTCACCTGTAGCTACGATTACAGCAAAACCGACTTCAGATCCAACTCCTCACCACGAACGTCGGAGCAAGACCTATCGTGATTCATGACGTTCAATTGATGCGAGAACCCATCAGCGAAGTCCATCCAGCCAATGTCATCGGATCTGCTCCTCGTGTCGGCGTCGATAATCGCGCTCGGAGCGGCGTCGAAACTGCTCGCGGACCGGTACGAGATTCCGAACGTGGTGTTTCTGCTGGGTTTCGGCATCCTGTTCGGACCGGCAGGGGTTGGACTCATCGACCCGACGCTGTTCGACGACTCGCTCTCGACTATCGTCTCGCTGGCGGTCGCCATCATCATCCTCGAAGGGGCGTTCACGCTGTCCGCGTCGAACGTTCGTGACCGCGCCGAAATCGACGCTGAAACTGGTGACGGGCGGGGCGGCACTGACGTTCGTCTCCCTCTGCGGCCTCGTCCACTATCTTCTCGGCCTCCAGTGGAACCTCTCGTGTCTCATCGCCGCGCTGCTCGTGGCGACCGGACCGACCGTCATCACGCCCGTATTGAATCAAATCGAGGTTCGAGAGGGCGTCAAGACGCTACTGGAGACGGAAGGCGTTATCAACGACGTGACCGCCTCCGTGTTGGGCGCGGTCATCTTCAGCGTGGCCGCGTTGGGCTACCATCCCGACCCGTTCGGGGGGCACATGGGCGCGGACGTCATCGTGGATTTCGTGTCGAGAATCGGAACCGGCGTTCTCATCGGGATAATCACGGCCTTGCTGGCGGGATACGTCCTTCGATACCTGAGCCTGTCTCCACAGAACTCGCGGATCACCGTCATCGGGACGGCGCTGATCTCCTACGCCATCGCGGACGCGTTAGCGTCGGAAGCGGGCATCGTGACCGTGGCGGTCGCGGGGCTGATTCTGGGTACCGTGGATATCCCGTTCGAGCGGGAAATAGCGGGATTCAGCGGCGATGTCACGACCATCGTGTTGAGCGTGGTGTACATCATCTCGCGTCGCTGCTGGACTTCCGGCATCTCCTCACGCTCGGGGTGGGCGGTCTCATCGTCGTGGTTTTGGCGATGGTCGTGATTCGCCCGCTAGCGGTGTTTCTCTCGACGACCGGGACGCAGTTCACGTGGAACGAACGCACGTTCATTGCCGCGGTCGGCCCGCGCGGGATCATCCCCGCTTCGACCGCGACGCTGTTCTCGCTACAACTCGCCAACGCGGGGGTGCCGAACGCGAAGAGCGTCGTTCACGTCGTCTTCCTCGTGATTTTGGTGACCGTCGTCGTGGAGGCAGGCGGCGCGCCGCTCGCGGCCAAAACACTCGACATCATACCCATGACCGTACTCATCATCGGCGGGAGCCGAATCGGACGGGCGCTGGCGGACAGGTTGGACAAACGCGGCGAAACGCCATCATCATCGAACGCGACGGTGCGGGTTATCAACGAGTTGCGGTCGGAGGGCTACTCGGTGGTTCGCGGCAACGGAACGGACGCGGCCGTGCTCGAAGAGGCGGGGGGTGACCGCGCGAAGATGGTCAGCGCCGCGACGAGCGACGACGACCAGAACATCCTCGCCTGCCAGACGGCACGAACCCGGTTCGGCATCGACCGACTCATCGCACAGGTGAACAAACTCGAGAACGCGGACGCCTTCTCCGACCTCGGCGTTCAGCCGGTGACGCCGGTCACGGCGACGGTAGACATGATGGACGATCTGATCCTCCGGCCGAACTTCTACGAATGGCTGTCGGCGGTCGGCGACGAGAACGAAATCGCGGAGGTCGTCGTCAAGTCGGACGCGGCCGTCGGCGAACAGATACAGCAAATCGAACTAGAGAACGACGCCGTCATCGCACTGTTCCGCCGCGACGACGAATTCATCGTCCCGAAACCGACCCTGAGGATTCAAGAGGGCGACGTGGTGACACTTATCGGAAAGCGGGAAGCGGTCGAACGGAGCGTCGTCATGTTGGAGTAGTCGGAATCGGTCGGATTCGGATCGACCCATCGTCCCGCGTATTTTTGGTGTCGCCGTGAGACGCTACAGGTGACACAGAGAAAATGGAGGACGTATCCCAGCCACCGACCGTCGAGGAGGTGAGCGAACTGCTCGACGCACGGGCGTACGACGACGTGACTGCCTGCCTGAAGCGGTTCGAAACGGCACCGGCCGACGACCGAAGAGGGCTGTCACAGGAACTCCAACGCGTCGGCGAGGAGACGCCCGACGCGCTGGCACCGGTCGTCCCGGCGCTCGTTCGATTCCTCACGGACGCGGAGCGGTCGGTTCGGTTGACGACGGCGAAGACGTTCGTCGCCGTCGCCAAGCACGAATCCGACGCCGTCGCGCTGGTCGTGCCAGCGCTCGCCGAGCGCGCGCGGACGACGAGGAGTTCTACTACGTTCGCGCTCGCTCGGCCGAGGCGCTCGGCTACGTCGCCCTCGACCACCCGGATTCGGTCACGTCGCCCGAACTGATGGCCGATCTACAGATCGGACTGTCGTTCGACGAACCGGAAGTGAAACGGAAGTTGGCGAAAGCGCTCGAACACGTCTCGCTCGGCGATCCGAATCGGCTCGCCCATCGCGTCTCGAAGCTCACCGACCACCTCGATGACGACGACGAACTCGTCCGCTACCATCTCTGCACGGCGTTGGTGGCTGTCGGCTGTGCGAAACCCGAAAAAATCGGGGAAGCGACCGACGCGCTCACGACGCGGTTGGACGACGAATGCGACCACGTTCGGGGGCGGGCCGCCGAAGCGCTGGGATTGACCGCACGCGCTGAGGATGGGTCGGTTTCGCCGGAAGCGACCTCGCGGTTGGAGGGTCGATGCGAGGACGAACCGGAGTTCGTCCGCGAGAGAGCGGCGTTCGCGCTCGATGGGATCGATGATCCCGAGGCGGTCGACGAACCGAACGGCGAAATCGGGACGCTCGATGGGGTCCGCGAGACGACCGAGGCGGCCCTCGACGAACTCTCGTCGCCCGACGAGGAGAACGTGTGCCCGAACTGCGGACTCGCACTCCCGGACGCCGGGCCGCCGTTGTGTCCCGGCTGTGGGATGCCCCGGTGAGCGGAACGAGAGACGTCTCGGAATCCGAAAACGCTTTACTGTTTTAGGCGAGCCTAAAAACATGGCTCGAAACGGGAGAGACGACGAGATCTCACGGATGGGACGGCAGAGGGCCCGATACGGTGATCATCGATGACGGCGACCGAGGGCGGAGAACGACGTCGTCGTCGTCGGCGGCGGCCGACGGGCAGTGCCGTCGGGGTGTTCGCCGCGCGATACGGACTCGACGTCGTGGTGTTCGACCGCGGGAAATCCTCGCTCCGACGGTGCGGCCATCTGGAGAACTACCTCGGATTTCCGGCGGGTATCGACATCCAAACGTTCTACGAGTTGATGCACGACCACGTCGAGAAAGCGGGCTGTGAACTCGTATCCGATTTGGTCGAATCGGTGGAGGTAGTCGAGGAAGGGGAAGACGGGTTCGTCGTCGAAACGCAAGACGGACGCCGGATCACGAGTGATCGGGTGGTCGCCGCGACCCGCTACGGCGGCGAGTATCTCTCATCGCTGGACGACGGGTCGATGTTCGAGACGTACGAGTACGACGGCGACGAGTACGAAAAGTTCAACAGGTCGTACGCCGAGGACGACGGGACGACACAAATCGATGGCTTGTACGTCGCGGCACCCGCGGAGGCGGCGGATCGACAGACGCTCATGGCCGCCGGACGCGGTGCACGCGTCGGTATCACGCTTCTCGAAGACGTTCGGGAGGAACGCGGCTATCCCGAAACGATCGCAAGCCAGTACGATTGGATACGACGCGAGGCGGGGAGAACCGGCGAGTGGAGCGACCGTGACCGATGGCGTGAATGGTTCGCCGAGCAGACACCCGACGACTACGATCTCGACGAGGACGGGCGAACCGAACTCCGCGAGCGGGAAATCGACCGGCGGTTCGAGGCGTATCTGCCCGACGAGGAAATCGAACGTCGGCGTCGGCAGGGACACGAAACCCTCCTCGAACACATCGACGACGAACTCATCCTCGAAGCCGCCCGCGAAATCAGGGACGAACGTGGAACCGAGGGAAGCGACGAACGAGTGGAGTGACGTTTCTTTCACGGCCTCTTTTAGGCTAGCCTAAAAAATCGAAGTAGTTATCAGTTGTTAGGCTAGCCTAAAAACATGGCAAGAGACGGTGGAAGCCACGAAATGCCGACACGACGCGACTACGTCAAGTACGGTGGCGTCGTCATCGGCGGCGGGTTGTTGGCGGGATGTGCAAACAAAACGGAAACGGAAGCATCATCGACGACACGGACGACGACCACATCGAAGTCGTCCGACGGGTCGACGGAGACGGAAGACGAGTCCTATTCGGTTTCGATGGCACGACCGGGAAGGTCACGTTCGAGTCGGTACCCGGTCGATGGGTCGCATACGACGGCGGTTATGCGGACATGGGCGTCGCGCTGGGGAAGGCCGATGGGATGACGGGTATCGGTAGTCCGGACCGGTACTACACCGGCGTCTACGACGAACTGCCCGGCGTGAGCGTCGACCGAAAGACGCTCGAAAAGAACGATTTCGGCAAAGCCGGGATGTCCAAAGAACTGTTCTACGAACTCGACAACGACGTGCACGTCATGGACCCGAAGATGCTCGTCAACTGGTTCGACTGGAGCGAGAAGGACGTCGAAGAGATCACGACGAAGGTCGGACCGTTCGTCGGGAACGTGATTTTCCGCCGCGAGGACGAGTGGCACGACTATCGGTACTACACACTCTACGAGGCGTTCGAAAAGATAGCCGAACTCTTCCAGGAACGGGAACGGTACGAGGCGTTCGAAACACTCCACGACGAGTTCATCGCCGATATTCAAGCCAAACTCCCACCGGCCGACGAGCGTCCGAACGTGTTGCTCGTGTACGAAGGGAGCAACGAACCAGTGAAGTTCTCGCCGTATCGGATCAACGACAAGGGGACCAGCAAGAAGCAGTGGCACGATCTCGGCGTCAGCGACGCGCTCGCCAGCAGCGGAATCGACGGCATCAGCACCACCGACCGCGGGCGAATCGACTACGAGACGATGCTCGAAATCGACCCCGACGTGATACTGCTGCGCGCTCATGAGCGACAGTCAGCGACCGAATTCCGGAACACGGTCCTCGAATTCATGCGGAACCACCCCGTCGCGAGCAAACTAACCGCCGTGAAGAACGGGCGGGTCTATCGCGGTGGCTACCTCTATCAGGGACCGATTCAGAACCTCTTCCTGACCGAGCGCGCGGCGAAACAACTGTATCCAGATACGTTCGGCGAGGTAACGAACGACGAACAACTGTTCGACCGTCAAGCGGGTTGCGGACATCATCAAGGGAGAGTTCTGAATGCGCGACGGGAGCGACGGATCGACGCGACGCGAGTACGTCAAATACGGCGGCGTCGTCATCGGCGGCGGACTGTTGGCGGGGTGTACGAGCGATTCGACGCCCGAAGACGGGAAAACGAAGGCGACGAGCGAACCGACGGACGGGTCCGACGCTGAAACGGTGAAAACGACCGACGCCGACGGGTCGTACACGGTCACGATGGAGCCAGTCGGGGCGGTCGAATTCGAGTCGGTGCCCGAACGCTGGTCGAACCCCGGCGGTCCCGCGTACCTCGATATGGGCATCGCGCTCGGACAACTGGACGGGGTCGTCGCCACCGGATTCGGGTTGTTCCCGGCCGTGGCGTTCGAAGCGACGGGAATATCCATCGACGTGAACCCCGACGAAATCCCCGTCATCTGGCAGGACGGCGGCTTCGACAAGGAGATATTCTACGAAGCGGACTCCGACGTGCACTTCGCCGACCCGAACTACCTGCAGGCGTACGGCATGTCGGAGAAGGACATCGAGGAGGTATCGAAGAACGTCGGCCCGTTCTTCGGCGCGTACGGTGCCCGGCCGTACGACTGGAACAGCGACTACATGCCGTCGCTGTACGACCTCTTCGACAAGGTTGCCGAAGTGTTCCGCGAGCAGGCCCGCGGGAAACAGTTCAGACAGTTACACGCGGAGATGCTCGACGACATCGAGGGCCGATTGCCCGCCGAGAGCGACCGGCCGACCGTCGGCGTCCTCTTCGTCGGGTCGAACCCCTCGAAGGGATCGTTTCAGCTCATTCAACTCAGAGACGAGGGGTTCCGGCAGATGCACTACCGCGATGCCGGTTTCGAGGACGCGTGGGCGTCGATGGACGTCGAGGCCGGGGAGTATCCGACGGTCGGATACGAGACGCTGCTGGACGTGGACCCCGACGTGCTCATCTACGACGCACAGATTCCGTCGGCGATGGATTCGACCGAACTCCGCGGGACCGACGAGTGGCGTCGTACCTACGTCGAACCCATGCGAGACCACACCGTCGGGGAGAAACTCACGGCCGTCAAAGACGACGCCGTCTACCCCGGCGGACCGCCACAGGCGGGACCGCTTCTCAACCTGTTCAACACCGAGCGGACGGTCAAGCAGGTGTATCCGGACGAGTTCGGCGCGGACGAGAAACTGTTCGACAGACAACGAGTGAGGGACATCGTCAACGGAGCGTTTTGAACATGACAGACAACAACGGCAGTAGGACCGGCGTACCGACGCGAAGGCAGTACCTGAAATACGGCGGCGCAGTCGTCACCGGCGGCGTGCTAGCGGGCTGTTCGAGCAGCGGAGGCGAACAGACGTCCGGGAACACCTCGACCGAGGGGACGAGTTCCACGGACGAAACGAGCGGGACGAGCGAGACGAGCAAAACGACGGACCAAGGTGGCGAGGACGGGCCGTACTCGGTGACGATGTCGCCGGTCGGCGAGGTCGAGTTCGAGAGCGTCCCGGAGAACGTGATGATCTACAGCCTGCTGTACGCCGACGCGGCGGTGGCGTACGGACACGGCGACGCGGTGAACTCCCTCGGCTTCGACTCCGAGGCCGGTGGAAACACGCTGGATGCGTACTACGAACGCCTCGATGGCGTCTCCTTCGACCGGGACGGGTTGACCCAACTCAACAGCGGGACGGGAGGCGTCAACATCGATAAGGAACTGTTCTACAAGCTCGACTCCGACCTCCACATGATCGACCCGGCGCTCGTGGTCTCGTTCAAGGGGTGGGAGAAATCCGATATCGAGGAGATTCGGAAGAACGTCGCACCGTGGTTCGGCAACAACTACAGCCGTCGGAACAGCCAACCGCCGAAGGCGTACCGGGACGATTACCAGTACTACACGCTGTGGGAAATCGCGGAGAAGGTCGCGGCCGTCTTCCGGGAAGAGGACCGGCACGCGAAACTCGCGTCAGTTCACGACGACCTCATCGACAGGATACAATCGAACCTGCCGCCGGAGGACGAGCGACCGACCGTCGGCTCCGTGATTTTCATGGACGGAAAGTTCTACCCCGGGAAGATAAACACCGAAGGCTTCGCCAACGCCCACATCAGGCCGCTCGGCGCGACGGACGCGTTCACGGACAGTAACGTGACGTACCAGACGACGTACGACTACGAGACGATGCTGAAGGTCGATCCCGACATCATCCTCGAACGGTACGGAATCGCCTCGTACTACGACGTGGAGAAAATCCGGACGCAGATGGGGAACGACCCGGTCGGGAGTAAACTCACCGCGGTCAAAAACGACGCCGTCTATCCGTCCGGAAACCCGGTTCAGGGTCCGCTTATGAACCTCTTCCAGTTGGAGATGACGGCGAAGCAGCTGTATCCCGAGCAGTTCGGCGAGTGGCCCGGATACACGAACGGCGACCCCTATCCCGAAATTCCGGCAGGACGAACGACTGTTCGACCGGGGCCGGGTATCGGACATCGTCACGGGCGGTAACTGAGTCCGCGACCCGTTTCGAAGGGACGACCTATCGATGGTAGGATCCCTTTACTTCGGGTATCGCGCCGCATAACAAAGGACGAATCGGTCGCCGAAAGAGACGAGGAAATCATGTTCCGAACTCACAATCGCGGCCGATTCAGCATCGTATCCGACCTGCACGCGGCCAGCGGGGGCGCGTGAGATGTCCGTCGAGGACAACGAGACGACGGACGATGCACCGTCGTCGGACGCCGAGTACGAGATGTTGTTCTGTGATAACGGCTGGGTTGAGTTACGGAACCCCGACGATTCGGACGCTCAATGGTTGATGGCGAGCACGAGCATGGAAATACGCCAGTGATGCGTCGTCGGAACGGCTACTCGCAGTGGAACGAGAGCACGATATAAGCTCAGAAGAAAAGGGACTGGCGTTTTTCTACCGAAGAATATTAGGTTGAGATGGCGATGGAGTTTCGAGACCCACATCGGTGACGGCCATTTAGATCGAATCCGGCGTTACAGAGTCTGAGTCAGGCGATCAGTCGGGCGAAACGGGACACCGGAGGATTTTCCCCTTTAGCCGCAACTGTAGAAAACCTCGATGCCGTACTAGTTTCCATGAACATCGCAGGAAGCCTGACCGACGCCGCCACGTTCTTCGGGGAGATGACGTGGAAGACGTGGTGGGCGCTCGTCCTCGGATTCACGATTTCGGGAGCGGTGCAGGCGTTCGTGAGCGAAGAGCGGATGACGAACCTGCTGGGCGGGCGTGGGTTGCGGGAGATCACCATCGGGAGTTTCTTCGGGATGATCTCGTCCAGTTGCTCGTTCGGGGCCGTCGCGACGACGAAATCGCTGTTCGAGAAGGGCGCATCGCCGGAAGCCTCGTTCGCCGGGTTTCAGTTCGCCAGCACGAACCTCGTCATCGAAATCGGACTGGTGATGTGGATCCTGCTCGGGTGGCAGTTCGTCGCCGCCGACGTATTCGGCGGGATTCTGATGATCCTGTTGCTCGCCGCCATCACGAAGTACGTCGTCCCGGACTCGTGGTTCGACGCGGCCCGCGACCACGTTCGGTCGAACGAGGAGGAGAGCGGTACCGTCCGTGACCCCGTCTGTGGCATGGAAGTGGATCCGAACGACGACGACACGCTCAGCGTCGAGACGGACGAGGGAACCGAATACTTCTGCTCACAGTCCTGCAAGGAGACGTTCGTCAATCAGCAGGAGGACGCGACGTGGAAGGACAAACTGCTCACCGTCTCGGGGTGGAAGAACGCCTTCCGGAACGCCATCGGCGAGTGGCAGATGCTGTGGGACGACCTTGTCGTCGGGTTCATCGTCGCCTCGCTCCTCGCGGCGTTCATCCCCAGAGCGTGGTGGGCGCAACTGTTCACGCTCGTTCCGGAGGGAACCGTCGGGTGGGTCGTCCTCGGGTCGGCCATCGGCGTCCTCGTGGGTATCATCACGTTCGTCTGCTCGGTGGCGAACGTCCCCTTCGCGCTCGTGCTGTGGAACGCGGGCATCCCGTTCGGCGGCGTCATGTCGTTCATCTACGCCGACCTCATCGTCCCGAACATCGTGGACATGTACCGGAAATACTACGGGAAGCGGATGGCGGCGGTGCTGTTCGTCTCCATCTTCGTCGTAGCGACCGTGGCCGGTATCGTCACCCACTACGCGTGGGCCGCCGGTGGATTGATTCCGAAGCACAACGCGACGGGCGGATCGGTCCCGCACGCCTACACGACGGTGCTCGACGTGATTTTCACCGTCGTCTTCGCCGCGCAGTTGTACGTCACCTACTTCGAATCGAGCGGCGAAGGGGAAGAAGAGATGGCCGCCCACGCGGACTAAATTCCCACATCCTCGGTTTCCCACGTCCTCGGTTTTCTCACGTTCTTCTCACATCCCCAGTTACTCGTCCGAAACCGAGTTTCGCTCGGCGGTTCGCGGCCGTTCGTACTCGCCGAGCGTCGGGTGTGTCTCGCGCATCGAGACGAAAACGATGACTCCGGAAACGAACATCGCGTATGCGGTCACGTAGAACGCGTCCTGAATGGAGAACACGTCGGCCGTGATTCCGATGACGACCGCCCCGAACCCGTATCCAGCATCGCGCCACATCCGATACACGCCGAGTCCGGTCGCCCGCCACGACGGATGTGCGGCATCGCCGACGACCGTGATGAGGTTGGGATAACCAACAGCGCCATCCCGACGCCCGTCACGCCCGCCGTGACGACCCACGACGAAAATCCGGAGACGAGGGTGGTGGCCAGCACGCCCGCACCGGCGACGAACATTCCGGCGACGACCGGCGGCCGACGACCGATCGTATCGGCGAGTCGGCCGGTCCACAGTTGGAGTACGCCCCAGACGCCGCCGTAGACGCCGACGACGAGCCCGATTTGGGCGACGCCGAGGCCGGACGCCGAGAGATACAGCGGAAACGCGATCCAGACGAGAACGTCGACGAACTTCTCCACGCTGCCCGCCTGTGCCGCCGCGAACAGCGTCTGATCGCCGTACGTCGCTCGTTTGACGACCTCGGAAAACGACAGGTCGGCGTCCGTCTCGTCCCCGTCGAACTCGGCCCGTGCGTACGGGAGCGTCTCCTCCACGAAGAGGACGGAGACGAGACCTGCGAGGACGACGACGCCGAGCAGGCCGTAGAACGGTTCGGGCCGGAGGCCGTACTGAGCCGCGACGACCCCGGTAACCAACGACCCAACTGCGACGCCGCCGTAGCCGAACGCCTCGTCCAATCCCACCGCGAGTCCGCGTGCCTCGCTTCCCGCGAGGTCGATCTTGGCGTTGACGCTCATACTCCACGCGAGGCCTTGGTTCACGCCCAGTAGCACGTTCGCCCCGGTTATCCACCACCAGTTGGGCG
Organism: Haladaptatus sp. R4; assembly: GCF_001625445.1. Taxonomy (NCBI): domain Archaea; kingdom Methanobacteriati; phylum Methanobacteriota; class Halobacteria; order Halobacteriales; family Haladaptataceae; genus Haladaptatus; species Haladaptatus sp. R4. The sequence continues at coordinate 132,020 of NZ_LWHG01000032.1, forward strand.
CGTAGATGAGGACGAACGGAATCGGCAGCGCCACGAGCCATCCGGCGATGAGCACGCGCCGACGACCGAACTCCTCGGCCCACTTGCCGCCGTAGAGGTTCAAAATCGCTTTGACGAAGCCGAAACTGACGACGAACGACCCGATGACGAGGAGCGACTCGACGCCGAGAACGTCGCGGCCGAGGACCGGAACGACGGTCCGTTCCGACCCGATGGTGAGTCCGACGGCGAACACGACGAACAACTGAAGGGCGAACTGCCGCCAGTTGCGTCGGATACCCTGTGTGTAGTTCATTCGAAGGGGGATTCGGAGGTCAGTTTCCGAAGAGGGGGTGAATCGAGTTCAGCTTTCGAACGGAGAGCCGGGTTCAGTTCGACGCGCAGTTGTTGGGGCCGAGTTCGAGCGTTTCGGCTTCCGCCGTAGCCCGTTCTTTGCCGGTGTTCACCCGCTTGATTCGGTTGTAGTTCGCGGGCGTGTCCGGCAGGTCTTCGAGGATCGTTTCGACGAATGCCGACTTCGTGTCCATGCCGAACAGTTCGTTGTTCGCTTCGAGGTGCTCGATGGTCGCGCCGAGCGGCCGTATCTCCTCGTCGCTGAAGTGTCCGGGGGGACGACGGTGTCGTCCGAGAGGTCGGCGAGTCGGTCCAAACTGTCGAAGAGAAGCGTCGCACCCTCACGGGCGACGTCGCTCCCGCCTTCGAGGTCGGGGCGCCCGACGCTTCGAACGAACAGGGTGTCGCCGCTCAGGAGGGCGTCACCGACGAGGAAGGAGATGCTTCCGTGGGTGTGGCCCGGCGTGAACAGGATTTCGACGTCGTAGCTTCCGACCGAAATCTCGTCGCCGTCTCCGACCGCGGTGTACCGGTCGAGTTCGCGCGCGTCCTTCTCGTGGAGGTAATACGGAACGTCCTCCGCCGCGGCGAGGTCGCGCCCGCCGCTGATGTGGTCGGCGTGAGCGTGCGTGTCCGCGACGGCCACGATGTCGAGGTCACGCGTGTCGGCGAGGTTCTGATACACTTCGGTGTGCTGACCGGGGTCGACGACGAGCGCTTCGCCGCCGTCCGCGACGAGGTACGAGAGACAACCGGTACCGGGGCGGACGACCTGTGTGACGGCGTCCGCGTCCGTCACGTCATAGGCCTGATACACCATCGCCCAGCCACGCATGCCACCTTGCATCGATTTGGCGTCGTAGCCGTTGTTTCGGAGCACCTGTGCGGCCCGCTGTGAGATGACGCCAGCGACACAGACGGTTGCGACTTCCGCGTCGTGGGGGATTTCATCGAGCGACTGTTCGAGTCCGATGGCGTTCCCGCCGGATAGCTGGTCGTAGACGGGGACGTTGTGGCTTCCGTCGATGTTCCACTCCTCGTAGTCGTCCTCGTTTCGAACGTCGAGGACGTACAGGTCGTTGTCACCGTCTCGGAGCCGTGCAGCGACTTCCGTCGGGCTGATATTGGTATTGCTCGTCATACACAATACTATGAAATACAGTATTGATAAACCTGTGGATTTCCGCGTTCGTTGCCCGCTTCGACGATTCGAGGCAGAACAACCGATGAAAAGACGACGTTATCGCTCCCGCTCCGGGTTCGAACCGACGATTCCCCGTACTTTTCGCGCGATTCGTTTCACGAACAGCGCGTACTGTTCGACGGGGGACGTGCGGCAGTTCGGTCCGTCGTCGATGGTACACACATCGCCTGAATCGGTTCGTTGGGTCATGGTTCTCTGTTATCGACGTTCATCGTGGTAGTCGTCCCGACGCAGGGGGACGACGAACGCTACAGGTGAAGCTAGGTGCTACAGCCACTTGTATTGTTTCATCATTGCAAGACAAGCTGGCCGAAACCTCAACTACTAACATCCCCGACGCCGTAGGGAAAGCCGATGACGTACTACGAAAAGCGGCAGGTGGACGGCGAATTCGACGAGGTCGTCGAGCGAACGACCGATGCGCTGGCCGACGAGGGGTTCGGCATCCTCTCGGACATCGACGTGAGCGAGGCGTTCGCGAAGAAACTGGACATCGAGGACTACCCGAACTACCGGATTCTCGGCGCGTGCAATCCGCCGCTGGCGAAGCAGGGACTCGACGCCGAATCCGACCTCGGCACCCTGCTCCCCTGCAACGTCGTCGTCTACGAGACCGGACGACGACGTGGTCGTCAGCATGGTTGACCCCGAAACGATGCTCTCGGTCGTGGACAGTCCGGAACTGGACGGCATCGCGGACGACGACAAAAGTCGGTTCGACCGCGTGCTGGCCTCGCTTTCCGACGAGTAATATTACCTCGCGGACGATTTCTCCAACGAACCGACGAAGTCGGTCGTGAAGCTCTCGACGTCCGTCCAGTCCGTGTACTCGTACTCCCGCGACGTGTCGCTGTCCTCGCTCGTCCGTTTCGCGACCTGTTTCATGACGAACCGCTTGAGCGTGCCGTACTGTCTGTATTTGAGCGCCCCCGGGACGACGGCGGTTTCGTCCGGATTCCACCCCGTCTCCGCGAGGAACGCCGCGACGTATCGACGGGCGCGGTCCCGCGCCTCGTCGGTGTCCTCGGCGGCGGTAAGGCTCACGGAGAAGAACGCGGACGGTAGCCGATTCAACTCGTCCACCTGTTTTTTCACGTAGCGTGTGACGTACCGCTGGTGTTTCCCGCCGTGAACCGACGCGCCGACGATGATCGCGTCGTAGTCCGTGAGTCGGAGCGACTCGGGCCGGTACAGGACGTGCGTGACGGTCGGGTCGTGGCCCGCCGCTTCGAGCACGTCGCCGATTCGCTCAGCGACAGTCTCGGTCTGTCCTTCGGACGTACCGTACAACACGAGTACGCGCGTCATTACTGACTCCCCCCGTTCGAATCCGTCGCATCAACGGCGACGAGAAATTCCATTCCCGATTGCATCTCCCATTCCCCCCATACAGTGTCGCCCGCCGCCGCCGTAAACCGTGTGGCCGGACGCTATGATCGGGTTTTACTTGTGGCCGGACGCTATGATCGGGTTTTACTGATACCCGAGAGCCTTCAACCGGTCCGTGATTTCCTCCGGCGGGGCGTCCCCGTCCTCGTCGCTTCGATTTTCGTCGTCGGACCCCCCAGACACCATCGCGGCGATTCGTTCCTCGACGGCCTCGTGAAGGCCCTCGGGGACCGCGAGTCCTCGTCGCCGGAGAGCAGGTCGTTCGATTCCTTGGGGTCCTCACGGCGGTCGTACAGTTCGCGTTTTTCGGATTCCGTGTGGTAGATGTACGTCCACTCCCGCGTCCTGGCGCTCACGAGTAGTTCGCCGTCGTCCAATCGCCGCGGAATCGGCTGATACGTGACGTTCGGCCCGCGAACGGCGACGGACGTGACCGGCGTGGAGACCGATTGCCGGTCCAGCAAACTCTCGCCGTCGAAGTCGTGTTCGACCCCCATCGCATCGCAAATCGTCGGCGGAATCGCGTCGAGACCGACGGCCTGTTCGACGGTGTCGGCATCGGTGTCGCCGCCAGGATGCGAGACGAGGAGCGGGACGTGTATCAACTCCTCGTACAGTTTCGGGTAGTGAGCGAGGTGGCCGTGTTCCATGAACTCCTCGCCGTGGTCGCCCGCGAAGACGAGGAACGCATCGTCCCGTAGCCCCCGCTTCGAGAGCGCCGAGAGGACGCGCCCGACGCTCTCGTCGACCTGCCGAATCGCGGCGCGGTAGAGCGACTGGAGGTTGTCCAGCGTCTCGCCGCTGACCTCCCGACCGAGTCCCGCCTGGGCGTGCGCCTTGAGCATCTTCAGCGACCCGACGTTGACCCCGGTTTCGTCGCGGACGAACTTCGGCGCGGGGACGTACGGGGTGTGAACGTCCATGTAGTGCACCCAGAGGAAGAAGGGCGGTTCCGCGCGCTCGATGAAGTCGATGGCGTGACGCTCCACGTCTTGCATCCGGGAGACGTTTCGTGCTCCACCGTCGCCGCCGAGCAGTCGTCGGAACGGCGACGCCGCGACTTGGAGCCACGCCTGAACGGTCGGATGGGCGGTGAGGTATTTGCTGTAAAACGAGTCGGTCGTGCTCGACGTGAACGTCTCGAACGCCTCGAAGCCACGGTCGTAGCCCCAATGGTCGGTCAGGAATCCGTTCGCGCCGTTGAACCCCGCAGTCGGAATTCCTGCGTCTCGAAGCGTTTCGGCGAGCGTCGGTCTATCGGAAAGTCCGATGTCGCTCGAATCGGTGAAAACGTGGTCACCGCCGAGAATCGAGGGGAAGGAAAACGGCGTCCAGTTGCCGTGTGCGAAGGCGTTTTCGAATGTGGTTCCCCGTCGTTCGAGGTCGGCAATCTCGCCGTCCTTCGGCAGGGCGTCCGCTCGAAGCGAATCGACGGTGAACAGGACGGTAATGGGAATATCGTTCGTGTTCATCTGTCGCGGTGAGTGATGGTTCGCTACGTGAGAATTCGGTAGCGCAGTCAAATAGCTTGCGAGACGGTGACTCTATTGCCGCTATAGTTCACGATAGGACTCGTGAGACGCGGCGGCCAATGGTTCCTTATTCGACGGGTTCGAGTTCCGCGCTGAAGTGACGCAGTTCCTCCATCGGCGGTTCCCAGACGATTTCCAAGCCCGAGAGTTGGTCGCGCTTCTCGCCGACCGCTTCGAAGGTTTCGGCGATGTGTTCCAGATGCTCGCGGAAGTAGGTCCGGCGGGGGAGACAGAGCCGGACGAGTTGCGGGCGGTCCTCGCCGGGGAACGCGAACTCGCCGAGTTCGACGGCGCGAACGCCGCCCTCGCGGTACAGTTCGCCGACGAGAACCTGTCCGGGATACTGCTCGCGCGGGATTTCCGGCAGGAACTCCTCCGCGTCCACGTACACCGCGTGGCCGCCGGTGGGACTGTAAATCGGAACGTCCGCTTCGAGGAGCAGGTCGCCGAGTTCGGCGACCTGCTCGACGCGTGACTCGATGTAGGGCTGAGTGACCGCTTCACGAAGACCGACCGCCATCGCCTCCAGGTCGCGTCCGGCAAGTCCACCGTAGGTGGTGAACCCCTCGTAGAGGATGCCGCGCTGTTTCGCGTGTTCGAACAGGTCGTCGTCGCGCACGCCGAAGCGAACCCGCCGATGTTGGCGAGCGCGTCCTTCTTCCCGCTCATGACGATGGCGTCGGCGTAGGAAAGTTCCTCGCGGGCGATGTCGGCCACGCTCCTCCCCCTCGAACTCGGCTTCGCGCTGTTGGACGAAGTACGCGTTCTCCGCGAATCGGCAGGCGTCGATGACCAGCAGGGCGTCGAGTTCGTCGGCCACCTCGCGCGCCTCGCGGATGTTTGCGACGCTCACGGGTTGGCCCGCCATCGAGTTGTTCGTGATGGTGACGAGGACAGCGGGGATGTTCTCCGCTCCGACCTCGTCGGCCAACTCGCGGACCTTGTCGGGGTCGAGGTTACCCTGGAAGGGGTCGTCCGGCGCGACGTCCACGGGACAATCGACCGGTTTCCCGCCGTTGTTGACGACGTGTGCCCGCGTCGTGTCGAAGTGGGTGTTGTTCGGGACGTAATCGCCCTCGGAGACGGTGACGCCGTAAAGGACGTTCTCCGCGCCGCGGCCCTGATGGGCCGGGACGATTTTGTCGAAGCCCATCACGTCCGAAACGCTCTCCTGGAGGCGTTTGAAGCTGTCACTGCCCGCGTACGCCTCGTCGCCGCGCATCATGGCGGCCCACTGTGCATCGCTCATCGTTCCCGTCCCGCTGTCGGTCAGCAGGTCGATGAACACGTCCTCGGAGTCGAGGTTGAAAACGTTGTAGCCCGCCGCTTCGATGTTCGCGACGCGCTCGTCGCGGTCGGGGAGGTGAATCGGTTCGACGACTTTGGCCCGGTAGGCTCGCATATCCGAATAGGAGGAGTCCGAGTTCTTAACGTTGCTGAGAAATCATCGGTGGAAAACGGGCGTATCCGGGTGTCAAACCCCGGATCTGCACATCGCTACGTTCCATAGTCCATCCGTGTTGTGATGCTCCCCGAGTCGTGTCGTTCGCCGGTCCCGCGACCGTCGATGGGACGATCACGAGGGCGGATGCTGTCGTGGCAGTGAACTGACCGCGTGACGAAAAATCACTTCGGAAAATACTTCATTTCATTTGTAGAGATCGAAAGTCCTGTAATCGGGAAACGGTGAGTTCCACGACAAGTAAGATGAAAGCGGACGAACAGAGTGAAAACCGATAGTCGAGATCGGCATCGGATCAGAACACGACTAGTAAATCAACATCTAGTCTCCCACATATGTTCAATTATTTCTCTGCAAAAGATAAAATAAATAATTTGTCGTCAGATAATATTATGTGCGAATGGCCAACTGTTTTCTCATGCAGCGATGAAAGACGGAAACGAAAAAGCAGCCGAAACGGAGGACAGTGGGATAAATCGCCGGAACGTTATCAAGAAGGGATCCCTCGCCGGGCTCGGCGCGCTCGGAGTCGGAGGGCTTTCAGCGACCACGTTTTCCGCCCCAGCGGATGCGGCAAACATATGCGCAACCGGTGTCGAAGCACAGTGTGGTGGCGGCGGCGGCGACGGAACGTTCGTGCAGAACCACGATACGGACAGCTATGGCGACATCGCCGGTATAGAACTTGCCACCGGCGGGCCGATCAGTTCCAACGCGACGACCATCGAACAAGGTCTCAGTTGGGGGCTGAACTCCACCACGTATTACACGCTCGACAACCTCGAACTCACGTTCCGTCAGGCGTCGGGTCCGGCCGATATCGCCGTCTCGGACATACAGTACTACGACCAAGGCAGCGAGACCATACCGACGGTGGTTCGGTACGCGCTCGATACCCTGTGGTCGTTGTCCGAAATTCCTGCACCGAGTCCACTCAGTTTGGCCCCCAAGGATAACAACCCGATTTCGAGACTGAGCGACAAGGACGGGTTCACCGCAACCTATCCCGAGCTTCGGGTGGACAAGACGTGTGGGACGGACATGTTGATCGATTTCGGCACGGACGGAGACTGCCAAACGGGAACCTACGAGTTCGACGTGGAACTTACCGCGGACGTGATGTACAATCCCGCAAGTGCCCCTGCGGACAAGAAAGACTCGCTCTCCTGCGATGCGAGCTTCAGCATCGATCTGACCAGCTGTTGAGATACCTATCGACTTTTATCCGTACGGTAGAACCGTATCACGACACCTCTCGTTACTAAATTTCATCGTTTTCAGTCGGATGAGCGGGTCGTAGACGCCCACGAAATCCAGCGCGGTCACGACTCGTTCTACTCGTACCGCAACGCGTCGATGGGGTCCACCCGCGCGGCGTTCCACGCCGGGTAGAGACCGGTGACCATTCCGACGAGGATACCGACCCCGATGGCGAGGGGGACGACTTCGTACGCGAAGACGAGCGGCAGACCGACGTACTGCGTGGCGATGTAGCCACCGACGGCACCGAGTGCGACGCCGAAGATAGAACCGACGACGCCGAGCAGGACGGCCTGCATCAGAAACAGTTGGAGCACGTCGCGGTTCCCCGCGCCGACGGCTTTCATGATACCGATCTCGCGGGTGCGTTCGGTCACGCTCACCAGCATGATGTTGGCGATGCCGATGGCCCCGCGACGACGAGCGAGATGACCGCGATGCTCGTGATGAACGTCGTCAGCGTCGTGAGCACGTCCTTCAGCCGATTCACGAGGTCCTGGTCGGTTCGCACCCGAATGGCGTACTTGTCGGGCGTGAGTCGGACCGCGTCGGAATTGGAGTGAAGGTAGGCTTTCACCGCCCGCTTGCTTTGAGGAATCGTCGCGTGGTTCTTTGCGACCACCGTCAGGAGCGGGTAGACGCGCTCGTCGGTACCCTGCGTCGGACTCTTCACCGTCGAACTGTAGAACGGCCGTGTCGGGACGTACACCTGCGGGAGCGACCCGCCGCTGTCGAACTGGCCGTTCCCGTTCGAGTGGCGTAACACGCCGACGACGCGGGCGCGCACGGTACTGCCGTCGCTCGTTCTGATCTCGACGCTGTCACCGACGCGGAGGGTGTCGTCGAACATCGTCGCCGCCGCCGGGTTCACCACGACTTCGCGTTTTCCCTGCCGAAACGACTCGCCGTGAGCGAATTTTCGGGTTCGGAACTGCGCCGGCGTCGTCGCCACGATCTGATTTTGGCTCACCGTCTGGCCGCCGTGGGAGAGCGCGATGACGGGGAGGATACCTCTCGGAACCACCGTCGCGACGCCGTCGATGTGGCGGAGTCGGTCGACGTCGTGGGCGGTGAAGACGGGTTGTGCACCGAATCCGGCTTGGCCGCCGGGCGGACCCGCCCAGACGTACACGTTCGGCGCGTGGCCGCCGGTGAACTCGTGGAGGATATCGACGCGAAGGCTGGTGCCGAGCGTGACGAGCGTGATGACGGCGGCGATGCCGATGACGACGCCGAACGCCGAAAGCGAGGAGCGAACGCGATGGCTTCGGATCGCCCTGAGGCTCATTCGGAGCGTTTCGCGGAACTCCATTTGTCTCGCTACCGCGTCCCTTCGACCCGCCGCCGCGAATCGATTTCCTCCACCCGTTCGACGGTGCCGTCGAGGATGTGAACCACGCGCTCGGCGTGTTCGGCGATGTGGCGCTCGTGCGTCACCATCAGTACGGTGTTCCCCTCGTCGTTGAGTTCCTCGAACAGGGCCATTATCTGCTGACCCGTCTCGCTGTCGAGGTTGCCGGTTGGCTCGTCGGCGAGGATGATGGCCGGATCGTTCGCCAGCGCGCGGGCGATGGCCACGCGCTGGCGTTGGCCACCCGATAGTTCGTTCGGCCGGTGGTCCTCCCGGCCGCGAAGGCCCCCCCGGTACAGCAAGTCGTCGGCCCGCTCCCGGCGGTCGTTCGTGAGACGCCGCGAAACACGAGCGGAAGCGCGACGTTCTCGCGGGCGGTGAGACGCGGCATCAGGTTGAATGTCTGGAAGACGAAACCTATCTCCTCGCCACGAACCCTCGTCCGCTCTTTGTCCGACAGATCGGTGACGTCACGTCCGTTGATGGAGATGCGTCCCTCGGTCGGCGTGTCGAGACACCCAATGAGGTTGAGGAGGGTGCTCTTTCCCGACCCACTCGGTCCCATCACTGCCGTGTACGCCCCCCGGGGAATCGACAGGTTCACACCGTCGAGTGCGTGAACCGGCTCCCCCAGAAAGTACGTTTTTCGAACGTCCGCCAGTGTCACCGCATTTCTCTGCCCCTCGTCGGAACTCGCCGAGTGGCTGGCTGCCATAGTACAGGTTACTATCCCGACAGTCTAAACCCTACTCCATAACACGATACCGGGGATGGGAAAAATAACGACGGAGCGGGGTTACACTCATCGTCGCCGGTTCGGAACGTGAAACGTCTCAGGTACCGGGCATTTCCGTCTCCACAATCGCGGGTTATTCGGTCGTCGGGGGCGTATATCGTCGGTGAATTTCCGATGACCGAACTATCAGGCGAGTGGTCGAAGGACGAACTGATCGGGTACTTCGAGCGGACGACCGTTCCGCTTCGGTTGGCCTGTAGGACCCCGTCGGGGAACCTGTGGATGGTATCGCTCTGGTACCTGTACGACGGCGACGCCCTCCGGTGTGCGACCGCCGCGAGCGCGGACATCGTCGGCCTGCTTCGGAAGAATCCGTCCGTCGCCTTCGAGGTGTCAACGAACGACCCGCCGTACACCGGGGTACGAGGGAACGGAACCGCGAGCGTGGAACCCGATCCGGGGAAGGAACTGCTTCGGGAGTTGGTGACTCGGTATCTCGGGGACGCCGATTCACGACTCGCCCGGGAGTTGCTGTCGGACGACCGAACCGAGGTGACCGTCCGGATCGAACCGAACCGCCTGCACAGTTGGGATTTCACCGCTCGAATGGGCGAGCAATCTCCATGACGTGACGACGGGGGACTTCCGGCAGTTCATACCGCCCACCCCGACCTACTTGTGGCGCGCGGACGACACGGAACGCATGAGAATCGACCGGGACCGACTGCGAAAGGACATCGAGGCGAACGCCGAATTCGGCGCGCTGGACGACGCCGAACACGGGCGAACCGTCCTGACTGGAACGGAAGCGAACCGGCGGGCGCGGGAGTACTTCGTGGAGCGACTGGAGGACGCCGGATTGGACGTTCGCGTGGACGCCGTCGGCAACATCGCGGGGCGGTGGACGCCCGAAAGCGCCGACCCGGACGCCGCACCGGTGGCGGCCGGGAGCCACCTCGACTCGGTGCCGGAGGGCGGCATCTTCGATGGCCCGCTTGGCGTGTATTCGGCGTTGGAAGCCGTACGGGCGATGCAGGATTCGGGAATCGAACCGACCGTCCGGACGACGTCGTCTCGTTCACCGAGGAGGAAGGCCAGCGGTTCGCCAGCGGCCTGCTCGGGTCCTCGGTCGCCGTCGGCGAGCGGTCGGTCGATGACGCGCTGGCGCTGACGACGGGCGGACGACGTTGGCCGACGCGCTCGATTCGATGGGATTCCGGGGGGAGGGACGACTCGATGCGAGCGAATGGGACTCGTGGCTCGAACTCCACGTCGAACAGAGCCGACGCCTTGAACGGGCCGACGTGTCGGTCGGCGTCGTGACGACGATCACGGGATCACGCACTGCGACGTGGAAGTTCGAGGCGAGGCGAACCACGCCGGGGCGACCCCGATGGCGGAGCGAACGGACGCGCTCGTCGCGTCAGGCGAGTTCGTTCAAGACGTGGAACGGGCCGCGAACGAAGTCAGCGAGACGGCCGTCGGGACCGTCGGAAAGATCGATGCGCGACCGAACGCGACGAACGTCGTCCCCGGAACGGTCACGATGGGCGTCGATATTCGGGACGTGGAGTACGAGTCGATGACGAACTGGTCTCGCGCGCGGAGGAGTCGCTCACGATTCTCGAATCGGAGCGCGGCGTCGAGGACGGCCCTCTCCCGCGACTTCGACCTCGAACCGACGGACATGAGCGAGCGCTGTCGGGAAGCGGTGCACGAAGCGGGCGAAAAGTCGGAAATCGAGACGCTCGACCTCCACTCGGGGGCGGCCCACGACACGATGCACGTCGCGGACGTGACGGACGCGGCGATGTTGTTCGCGCCGTCGCGCGACGGGATTTCGCACAACCCCGCCGAATGGACCGACTGGGAGGACTGTGCGCTCGACGCGAGTGCTCGCTGGCGGACTCACATCGCTAGCCGGAAATCAGTCCTGATACCGAGCCACGTCTTGCCCCGTCAGACGTCGGAGTTGGTCTTCGCTCAGCCCCTCCGTACTGGCTCCCATCTCGTCCAGTCCGACGCCGCTGGTGACGAGGGCGCGGAACGCGACTTCCAGTGGAATATCGACGTCCAGGAGGTCGTCGTTGGGAACGTTGACGACGAACCCGCCCATCACCGGGTTCGGAGCCATCGGCAGGAAGACGGTGGTCATCTTCTCCTCGCCGGTCGCTTTTCGCACCTCGTCCGGCGTCTCCGCCGTGACGAACGCGAACGTGTACGTGTCGTCGGTCGGGAATTCGAGCAGTTTCACGTCCCGAAAGTGGTCCTCGTCGCTCTCGATCATCGCGTCCCCCATCCGGCGGAAACTCCGATAGACGGTGCCGAGTCCGGGAATCTGGCTGATAGCGTAATCGAAGTTATCGATGGCGCGCTCGCCGACCGGCGAGTGGGCGACGAACCCGACCATCAATATCATGGACACGATGACCAGTACCGCGATGCCACCGAGGACGAATATGGAGCCGACGGGAACGAGCCCCAAGAGCGGAATCAGCATGTTCCTGACGAACTTGAGCAAAACGACGACGACGTACAACGTAATGAGAAGGGGAACGACGACGGTAATACCAGTGAGCGCCGTCTCCCGTAGTTTATCCAATAGTGACAAATCGTCCGAAGTAGCCATCGTACAGCACACTCGGGCGGGGGCTAAAGAGCGTACTGGCTGAATATTCCAGCAGGGAAATTCATCAGCCGCCAGCAGAGTAATCCCTCGGAAGCGCCTAGCTCTACCTCCATGAGTACAATCGCCATCGTGCGACTCCCGGCATCGGAGTTCGCACTGGAGGCGACACTCGAACGGGTTCCGGGCGTTACGTTCGAAGTCGAACGTGTCGTCGCACCCGAAGCCGAGCGGGTAATGCCCTACGTCTGGGCGACGGCAGACCCGGACCAGTTCGACGCCCTCCACGCCGCCCTCGAAGACGACCCGACAACCGACGATATAGAGCTTCTCGCTGATTTGGACGACGAGTGGCTGTTTCGTATGGAGTGGGTCGGGAAAACCAGATTCGTCATCCACGTCCTCGTCGAGGAGAGCGGAACGATAATCGACGCGAACGGTAACGGCGACGAGTGGAAACTACGCATCCTGTTTCCCACTCGGGACGCACTGGGCGTGACGTACCAGTACTGCGAAGAACACGACATTCCGCTCGAAATCGAGCAGATATATCGACTCGACGAATCCCCTCGACGGGGACAGTACGGACTCACGAAGGAGCAGTACGACACCCTCGTCGCCGCGCTGGAGGAGGGCTACTACGACATCCCGCGGACGATTTCGGGCGAGGAACTCTCCCGGGACCTCGGAATCTCACACCAAGCCCTCTCCGAACGACTCCGTCGTGCGTACACGAACCTGATAGCGAACGCGCTCGTCATCGGCGAAGGCGAACTGGAATAGTCGTTTGTCGTCGATCCAGCTTCGGTTGAACCATCCTTATCCATCATAAAATATAACGATTATCCAAATATATGCGGAATTGACCGCAGAACGTGGCTTTAATTCGGTCGTCAGTAGAGTATCGTTCGATGGCCTACGAGACGATAGCCGATGCGAGGGGCAGTCGATGAGTGCGGTATCCGCGTTCACCTCCGCGATTCTCCCGATCATCGCCATCGCGGGCGTCGGATACGTCATCGGGTGGCGAACCGGCATCTCGGTCGATCAACTCAACACGGTCGCGCTGAACTTCTTCCTCCCGGCGCTCGTCTTCCACGGAATCGTCACCACCGATTTGAGCGGCAAGACGGTGCTCAACCTTGGTCTCGCCGTCTTCGCGTACACGCTCGTCATGATGGGCGTCGCGTACCTCAGCGGACGAACGCTCGACCTGCCGGACGCCGCCCTGCCCGGCGTCGTGTTGGCGAGCGCGTTCCCGAACTCCGGGTTCGTCGGAATCCCGCTCACGGAGTTCGTCTTCGGCGACGTCGGGCGGACCACGGCGACGCTGTTTCTCACGATACAGAGCGTCATCCTCTACACGGTCGGCGTCTACGTCGTCTCCGCGAGCAGCGATAACACCGCGGGCGTGCGAAGTGCGGTCCGAGAAGTGTTTCGACTGCCGCTCGTCTACGCCGTCGTCCTCGCGGCGCTCGTCCGTTTTCTGGGTCTCGTTCCGCCCGTCGATGGAACGTTCATGACGACGCTCGATAGCGTCGGGTCGGCGTCCGTCCCGTTGATGCTCACCGTCGTCGGCATCCAACTGGCGGAGGTGGACCTCGGCGGACTGCACCGAATCGCGCTCCCGACGCGCTCAAACTCGTCGTCGCGCCGGTTCTGGGGGCGGGTATCGCGGTCGTCGTCGGGTTCACGCGACCGCACGTGGGCAACATCTTCATCCTCGAATGTGCGACGCCCGCCGCCGTCACTCCGCTCGCCCTCACCATCGCCTACAGCGACCACGACGGGGAGTCGCTCTCGACCGCCGAGTACATGAGCACCGTCATCTTCGTCACGACGGTCCTCAGCGTCGTCATCCTGACCGCGCTCGTGGTCGCCATTCAGGGTGGCTATCTCTTTTAATCATCAACCGTCATTCGATTCCGGAGATCCGGGCCACGACAACGTCGGAAACACGACCCAGAGGAACTGCACCACGACGACCATGATGAACGGGCCGAGGAAGATACCGTACCAGCCGAAAATCGGCGGGCCGAGGAGATAGGCGAACACGATGAGGCTCGTCGGGAACAACCGTCCCGAGAGAACCGGACGGATGTAGGTCCGGACGACGTTGTCGAACGCGATTTCCATGATGAGCAGGAGCAGGATCGGAAACCAGAGCCGAACGGGGTCAGTTTCGAACGCGACGATGGCGAGGTAGGCGACGACGAAGAAGTAGACGATGGAGCGCCCGACGAGCGGGACGATGGTGGCGAGGCCGGTCGCAACCGCCACGAGCATCGTCTGGGGAATCACCATGCTCGGCGGCGCGACGAGGTTGAGCAGGTTGTAGATGACCGCGGACAGGACGATGATGACGAAGATGGTCAGGGTGTAGCCGAAGAACACGGAGTTCAGCCCCTGATCGACGGCTTGCAGGTACCGATAGGTGCTCGTTTCCTCGTCCGCGACCGTCCGCCGGAACCACCCCGTCATCGTCGCCTCGTCGCGCACGAGGAAGAAGACGAAGATGAGCGTGAGAAACAGGTTGTACGATTGGGCCGCGAACGTCCCCACGAACCCGCGAATCCGGAAGAGAAACGAACGAATCGATGGGTTCGTAAGCAGTTCCGAAACCGAGTCGTACAGCCTTTCGGGCGTCGTCGGAATCGTTCCGAAGTCGAAGCCCGGAAAGAGGGTTCGAACCAGCCGTTCGACGTCGGCGGCGCGGACGGCCGAAAGTTGACCGAACGCGATCACGGCTATCGCCGCGAGCAGCGCGATGAACGGCAGGATGATGAGCGCCAGCGTCAGAATCGTGGCGATTCCTGACGGCACTCCCCGCTCCTGGAGCCATCTTGAGATTGGCCGGGCGACGTAGTACAAAAAGAGGCCGAACACGAACCAGCCGAGATACGAATCGAGCGACGTGACGAGCACGACGGCCAACGCGGCGGCGAACACCCACCAACCGAGTTCGGTCGAACTCGTGCCATCGTCGCGCTCGAATTTCATGAACTCCTCCGGATACGGGGGGATACATCGAGAAGGATGTTAGTTTGGTGGGTCATTCCGACCGGTCGTCGTCCGGGAGAAGGGTGATCAATTGACTACCGAACGCGATCAGACCGATGAACAAGCCGCCGAAGGCTATCAAATCGCCATGAGTTCCGGGAACGGCGTAATCGAGAGTCATCCAGATGGCAATCAGCACGAGCAGAATGGCGAACAGCAGGATGTCAGTCGTTCGACTCATACACTTTCCTTCCGTTATTTTCAGATAATCGTTTCGAATTCATGACAGCAGTGCGTCACCGCTCCCGCTCCCACTCGTCGATGACCGTCACGACGCGCTCTCGTTGAGCG
Source organism: Haladaptatus sp. R4 (assembly GCF_001625445.1). Classification (NCBI taxonomy): domain Archaea; kingdom Methanobacteriati; phylum Methanobacteriota; class Halobacteria; order Halobacteriales; family Haladaptataceae; genus Haladaptatus; species Haladaptatus sp. R4. The sequence goes on from NZ_LWHG01000032.1 coordinate 147,264, forward strand.
GCACGTCGCCGAACGGTTTCGTGGAATCGATGGCGGCGAGGGTGTCCCGAACCGGGCCGTCGGCCTCGGCCAATCGAAAGTCGATACCGCGCTTATCGAGGTCCTCGGCCAGCGATACGAGCATGTCGGCGGCGGTGAGGTCGCCGTCGCGACGAGCGCATGTCGAGGACGACGAGCGAGACGGGGCGCTCGCGGGTATCGACCTCGTCCATGACCGCCGCACGGATTGTCGGCGCGTTGGCGAAGAACAACTCGGCGTCCACGCGGTACACCAGCACGCCCGGAACGCGTTCGTTTTCCGGATGACGCGTCAGGTCGCTGAACTCGTCCGACCCCGGAACCCTGCCCATCGTAGCCGTGTGCGGGTAGGTTGCCCGCGCCACGACGACGAGGATCGAGACGAGGACGCCGATGAACACGCCGACAGCATCCCGAAGAAGAGGACGCCGAGAACGCGGACGCGGCCGTGGCGAACTCCGGCTTGTCGATGCGGTAGATGCGCTTGAGTTCCGACACGTCGACGAGTCCCGAGACGGCGACGACGACGACGGAGCGCGAGGACGGTTTCGGGAAGCGTCGCGAACAAGTCGGTCAAAAACAGGAGGACGAGGGTGATAGCAACCGCCGCGACGCCGCTCGTGAGTTGTGTCTTTCCGCCGACTTCGTCGTTGAGCGCGCTTCGGGACATGCTCCCCCCGACGACGAAGCCGTGACCGATTCCCGCCGCGAGGTTCGTGAGACCGTCCGCGAGGAGTTCCTGATTCGCGTCCACGGAGTCGTCGTGTCGCCGGGCGAACGTCTCGACGGCGCTCATCCCCTCGACGTACGAGAGCAGGAAGAGCGCGAGCGCGACGGGGAGCAGGTCGGGGAGGGTTCCGGCGGTCAGCGTCGGAATCGAGAGCGGCGGCAAGCCGTTCGGAATGTTCCCGACGATTTCGACGCCCCGTTCCTCCAGATTCGTCACCGCCAGCAGACCGGTCGCGAGGAGGACCACAAGGAGCGCGGTCGGAAATCGCCTCGCGTAGCGTTCGCCGAGGACGAGCAGGACGATGGCGGTCGACGCCGACGGCGAGCGTCGGCAGGTTCGTGGCTCCGAGGTGGGAGACGACGAACCCCAGTCGGTCGAAAAAGGTGCCGCTGGCCCGCGGAATCCCGAACAGTTTGTCGAGCTGAGTGGACGTGATGTACAGCGCCGCGCCCGCCGAGAAGCCGGTCAGAACGGATTCGGAGATGAAGTTCACGACGAAGCCGAGTCGGAACAGCCACGCGACGACGGAGATGAGACCGACGAGCAGCGTCGTCAGCGCCACGAGCGAGGCGTAGTCGGCCGGGGAACCGGAGGCCACCGAGCCGACACCCGAGGCGACGAGGATGGCGAGCGCGGACGTCGGACCGTAGATGACCTGTTTCGACGTGCCGACGAACACGTACGCGAGGAGGGCGAGGAGACTCGCGTACAGGCCTGTTTCCGGCGGTAGACCCGCCAGCGAGGCGTAAGCCATCCCCTCGGGAAGGATGGCGGCGGCAACCGTGATGCCCGCGAACAGGTCCGGACGGAACAACGACGCCTCGTAGCGGGGAAGCCAGCGAACGATCGGAAGGATCGATTCGATGGGGCCGTCGTCCGTATTTCCGTTCCGACGCGATGATTCCGGAGCCATTCGACGTCCTCGACTACGACGGACTCTGTTCGGGCTGTTCGGTCGCCTGCTGGTACTTGTGGCGGTACCGCGAAATCTTCCGGTAGAGGATCGCGAGGAAGATGCCGTCGTAAACGATGACGAAGGCGATGAACGTCACCCCCGTCAGCGGGAGGTACGTCACCAGCGTATCGTAGGTCGCGTGAATGAGCGCGGCGATGAGCAGGCCTTTGACGATGATGGGACCGCGATTTTCCGGGTTCCCCTTCGCCAAGCCGAGGTAGTAGCCCGCGAACGACGCGTAGATGACGTGGCCCGGGCCGACGAACGACCGCTGTGCGGCGGTGCCGACCACGACGCTGACGAGCCTCGACATCGGAAGCTTACCCGCCGTGAACAGCGCGTTCGTGATGTACGTGAAGTTTTCGATGGTCGCGAAGCCGAGTCCGGCGAACGCACCGAACACCGCGCCGTCGATGGCGGCGGAGAGGTACTCGGTTCGATAGGCGTACAACCGCGAAGCGAGCCACTTCGACGTCTCCTCGACCGGACCGACTTCCAGATAGAAGAACAGAATCGTTCCGACGACGGGAATCAGCTGGAAAACGGGTTGCAGCGCCGTGTTGAGCAGGGACGCGAACCCCGCGAACAACACACCCAGCAGGAACGTCACCGCGAGCGGCGCGAGCGGTTCCCGCTGCACGTCGTCGCCGTACCAGATGAGCGCCGCGAGGACGAACGCCGGAATCACCGACAGGAACGTCAACACCCCCAGCGCCGGTTCCACGAACAGGATGAACCCCGTGGCCGCGAGTTGCGCGACGAACAGCAACACCGCGAGCACGACGAATATCCGTTGCCAGTTGTTCGTGAGCCCACGGTAGATACCGACCGACACCCGGTCGAGTACCGTCCGTTTCTCCCACGTGGTAACGTCGTACAGGTCTTCTTCCCGAAGCGATCTTTCTATCTGCTCGTCTTCACTCCCACCCATAACCCGTAAACAACCCGACACGCCATAATCGTTGTTGGCAACGACGGGCGGTCCGCTACTTCGACCTTCGGACTGCGCGGGTCGTGTTGACGGGACAGAGGTTTATCCGAGGCGAACGTTTCTAGGGTCCGACGAAGAAGTTCTTCGGGGACGGGGGAAGGGTGAAGTTCGTACCATCGAACGCAGAGGGGAGAGGAACGAGCGAAGTGAACGGAGGGAGCCGTGGCTGAGGCGGACGCGGCGGACACGGAGGACGCGGTTTCGGTCTGGGAACCCTTGGGCGAACCCGTTTTCCGGGCGATGTGGACGGCGGCGTTGGTGTCGAACGTCGGAACGTGGATGCAGAACGTCGGCGCGGCGTGGCTGATGACCTCGCTGACCACCTCGGCGCTGTTGGTCGCGCTGGTGCAGACGGCGACGACGCTCCCGGTCGTGCTCGTGTCGCTTCCGGCGGGTGCCATCGGCGACATCGTGGACCGGCGTTGGCTGCTGTTGGTGGTGCAGGCGTGGATGCTGATCAGCGCCGTGATACTGAGCGGGCTGACGGCGGTCGGCGCGCGACGCCGTGGATACTGCTGTTGCTCACGTTCTCGCTCGGCTTCGGCACCGCGTTCCTGAACCCGACGTGGCAAGCGATTCAACCGGAGTTGGTCCCGCGAAGGGAGCTTCCGGCGGCGATTCGCTCGCGCGCAGTGGGATTCAACATCGCCCGCGCGGTCGGTCCGGCGGTCGGCGGCCTCATCCTCGCGGCGACCGGCACGGCGACGGTGTTCTTCCTCAACGCGGTGTCGTTCGTCGCCGTCCTCGTCGTCGTGAATCGCTGGAAGCGCGAACCGACGACCTCGGAACTGCCGCCGGAGCGCCTGTCGGAGTCGATCTATCGCGGCGTGCGGTTCGTCCGGACGCCCCGGCCCTGCGGTCGGTGCTGGCTCGAACGGTGCTGTTCATCGCCTTCGCCAGCGCGATTTGGGCGCTGTTGCCCCTGCTCGTCCGTAATCAACTCCACCTCGGTGCAGGCGGGTACGGCATCGTTCTCGGCGTCACGGGTCTCGGGTCGGCGGCCGGAATCACCGTCCTCGAACGGGCGCGAAAGCATTTCACGACGAACCAAGTCGTCCTCGGGGCGTCGGCCCTGTTCGGCCTCGTGCTGGTGGTGCTGGGGACCGTTCACGTCGTCCTCGTCGCGCTGGTCGCGGTTGCGCTCGGCGGCCTCGCGTGGATTTCGGTCCTGTCGAGCCTGAACACCGCCGTGCAGACGCTCTCGCCCGAGTGGGTCCGTGCACGGACGCTGTCGGTGTACATGCTGTTCTTCCTCGGCGGAATGGCGGTCAGCAGCCTCGGGTGGGGCGCGTCGCCGACCACCTCGGCACGCCGATAGCGCTCGTCATCGCAGGAGTCGGGTTGGTCGTCGGCCTCGTCGGGGGGATTCACTGGCGAATTCCCGAGACGGACGACCTCGACCTGCGACCCTCCGCGGACTGGTTCGACCCCAGAACGGAGTTCGAACCGGACCCCGACACCGGCCCCGTGCTCGTGAGCGTCGAGTATCGAATCGACCCGGCGACGGCGGACGATTTTCTGGCGGCCGTGGAGAAATTGGGGCGCGTTCGGCGGCGGAACGGGGCGCGATACTGGAACGTGTTCCGCGACACCGAAACCGACGACCGTTACCTCGAAGTGTACTTCACGGGGACGTGGATGGCCCACCTCCGCGAACACGAGCGCGTGTCGGTAGCCGACCGGGAGATACAGAGCCGAGCGGTGTCGTTTCACGTCGGCGACGAACCGCCGCAGGTATCGCACTTCATCTCGGGGACGGACGAATACTGACGCCATTTTATCACGGTTGGTACCGAAGCCGTGGCCATGCACGTTGCAGACGAGCGGCCCTCCAATCGGGCGGGAAAAACGACGCGTCGGCGAGTGGAGATGATGACACGTGGATGACGGCGACGATGGTTCCGACCTACGGAAAATCGCGGTCGAGCAGTTCGGCGACGGCGACGAGGAATTCGTGCGGGCTTCCGCACCCGGCCGGTGAACCTCATCGGCGGACACACGGACTACAACGACGGCTTCGTGCTTCCCGTCGCGATCGATCGGCGAACCGAAATCGCGGTGCGCCCCCGCACCGGGACCCGCGTCAGTACCGACCGTACCGTCCGGGCGTACTCGACGAACTTCGACGAGAGTCGTGAGTTCTCCCTCGATTCGTCCCCGAGCGAGGGATCATCGTGGCTCGGCTACATCGAGGGAATCGCCCGGGAACTCGCCGAGGGAGCGCCGGGAGTTTCGGGGTTCGACCTCGTCGTGGACGGCGACGTTCCGATGGGCAGCGGCCTCTCGTCGTCGGCCTCGCTCGAACTGGCGACCGCGACGGCGCTGAACGAGGCGTGGGACCTCGATTACACCCCGACCGAACTCGCGGACCTCGGTTGGCGGGTCGAACGGGAGTTCGTCGGCGTCGAGTGCGGCATCATGGACCAGTTCGTCGTCGCGCTCGGAGAGCGGGACCACGCGCTGTTTCTCGACTGCCGCACCCGAAACTACGAGCGCCACTCGCTGGACGGGGACGTTCGGGTCGTCGTGACGAACACGAACGTCGAACACGAGTTGGTCGATTCCGCGTACAACGAACGGGTCGCCCAGTGTGCGGAGGGCGTCGAACTGCTGGACGAGGCGCTCGGCGAGGACGTAAGCGCACTGCGCGACGTGTCGGTCGCCGAGTTCGAGGCGGTCGGGGACGAACTTCCGGAGACGATACGAGAGCGGTGCGGACACGTCGTGTACGAGAACGAGCGCCGTTCGCGAGGCCGCGAACGCGCTCGAAACCGGCGAGATGGGACGCGTCGGGGAACTGATGAACGAATCCCACCGGGGCCATTCCGCGACTCCTACGAAGTCAGCTGCCCGGAACTGGATTTTGTGGTCGAGGTGGCGGGCGACATCGACGCCGAACTCGGTTCGCGGATGACCGGTGCTGGATTCGGCGGGTGTGTCGTGAGCCTCGTCCGGGAGGAATCCGTCGAATCCTTCGCGGAAACCGTTCGGGAGGCGTATCTCGCCGAAACCGGCATCGAACCCGACGTCTTCCCGTGCGCGTCGCCGACGGCGCACGGGTCGAAGCGGGACTTGAGGATTGAGGGGGTAACGGGGAGCGTTCGTCCCGATAGACCGTACCATCGATTCCGCTGATGAATCACGTACCGGCGAACGCACCGCAGGTCGTGGTTGCCACACTGACCCGCATGATTTTACCAAACGACGATGTACGGAACGGAGAGTACATCATGTCCGAATCCGACCCGTTCGCTCCCGGACGGACCATCGCGCTCGAAGAACACTTCGCAACCCGACGATTCCTCGACGGTCCGGGCGAACACCTCGCCGAGAACTACGACGAGGCATTTCTCGACCGACTGTGTGACATCGGCGACGGACGAGTCGCGGCGATGGATTCGGCGGGCGTCGACGTCCAGGTCCTTTCGCTCGCCGCCCCTGGCACCGAACAGCTCGACCCGGACGACGCCGTGGCCCTCGCGCGAGATACCAACGACCGTCTCGCCGCGGCGGTCGAGCGCCATCCAGACCGATTTGCCGGGTTCGCCGCCCTGCCGACTCCGGCTCCCGACGCCGCCGCCGACGAGTTGGAACGCGTGGTGTCCGACCACGACTTCGTCGCGGGGTGATCAACGGCCACGTCGGTGGGCGATATCTCGATGACGAGTTCTTCTGGTCGGTCTTCGACCGCGCGGAGTCACTCGACGTCCCGCTCTACATCCATCCCACGCCGCCGTCGGAGTTGGTGGTCGATACCCTCTACACCGGGAACTTCTCGACCGACGTGACCGACGTGCTGTCGACCGCAGGCTGGGGGTGGCACATCGATACCGCGACTCACGTCCTTCGATTGGTGCTCAGCGGCGTGTTCGACCGGTATCCCGACCTGGAAATCGTCATCGGCCACCTCGGAGAGGGACTCGCGTCGATGCTGGCGAGAATCGAATCCGTGTTCGACCGCGATTTGACGGGTCTCGACGAACCGGTCGGGCGGTACTTCCGGCGGAACCTCCATTACACCATCAGCGGGTTCAACACCGTCCCGACCTTCGAGAATTTGGTCTCGTTGGTGGGTGCCGACCGGATCACGTTCTCGGCCGACTACCCGTTCGCGTCGATGGAAGACGCCCGTGAATTTCTGGGCCGACTTCCGATAAGTCCCGCCGACAGGCGAAAAATTGCCCATAAAAACGCGGAGCGGTTGTTGGGACTGTGAAGGATACGCGGAGTCGTCTGAAATCTCGGGCACGGATTGACACGTCCTGTCGGTTCGAAAGAAACCGGTCGTAAACCCCCTTCTTTCCGGGAATCTGGGTCACGACGTTGTTCCGAGGAGAAGGACCGAAACCGTACTTCATGGTGCACGCACCCACGAGAATTATCGTCCTTCCACGTGTAGGCCGTCGTATGACGGAAATCCTTCCGGACGAGACGAAACGCTTCGTACGTGCCGCGGTCGCCGAACCGGACGAAACCCTGCAAGCGATGGAGGAGCGCGGCGAGGACTTCCCGACCGTCGGTCGGGAAGTCGGGCAGTTTCTGCGGTTGCTCGCGTACGCGGTGGACGCCGAGCGAATTTTCGAGTTCGGGTCGGGGTTCGGCTACTCGGCCTACTGGTTCGCCGAGGCGCTGCCGGAGGACGGAGAAATCGTCCTCACGGAGTACGACGCGGACGAACTCGACGAGGCCCGTGAGTACCTCGAAGCGGGCGGGTTCGCCGACCGCGCCACCTTCGAGAACGGCGACGCGAACGAAATCGTCGATCATCACGATGGCCCGTTCGACGTGGTGCTCATCGACCACAACAAGGATGGCTATCCCGAAGCGTGGGAGTCGATCCGAGAGAAAGTCGCACCCGGGGGTGTCGTCATCGCCGACAACGCGATGGTCGCCGGGCGGCAGGACTTCGACGCGATTCTCGACGCCATCGAAGGTGGAAACCCGGAAATGAACGAGAACACCCGCGGCATCGTGGAGTATCTGCTGGCGGTGCGCGACGACCCCGACTTCGAGACGAGCGCGATTCCACTGGGCGAGGGAATCGCCGTGAGTTATCGACGATAACTCGGGAAGAGGTGGAGAGAAAAAGAAAGATCAGAACAGCGCGAGTGCGAGTCCGGTGGCGACGAGTGACGCACCGAGCGCGAGTTTGAGTCGGGACGGTTCGACGCAGTGGGCGACCCGCCACCCGACGACGACACCGAGGAGTTCGGGGACGCCGACCGCGACGGCCAGCGGAACCGACACGGCACCCTGCGTCAGGTAGGTCATCGCCGCGAACGCCGATAGGAACACCGACTGGACCTGCGCGGCCGCCAGCGCGTCGAGCATTGAGACGCCCAGCACGACGAGGACGGGGACGGCGATGACCGGACCGCCGACGCCGAGCAATCCACCCACAACGCCGATACAGAGGCCGATACCGCCGAATACCGCGACGCCGACCGCCGAATCGTGGTCGAACGACCACTTCGAACCGAGGCCGCGTCGCTCCCGATAGACGATGGTGACGCCGACGAGGGCGGTGAACGCCGTCAGCATGGTGCCGAACGAACCAGCGGCGAGAATCGTGTTGGCGAACGCCCCGAGGACGGCACCGACGACGCTCGGAACCGTCACGAGAACCGCGAGTCGTCGTCCCGAGCGCGACCGGAGTTCGCCGGAACGGACGTACGTGAACGTTCCGAGGAGACCCGTGAACACGAACGTCGTCATCGCCGTCCCGGCGACGACGGACGACGAGACGTCCGTGAGCGCGAACAGGGCGACCGTGATGAAGATTCCGCCGGGGCCGACGGCGGTGATACCGACGCCCGAGAGGAACGCGATGACGACGAGAATCGTCAGCGTCGTCGGTTCGGGGAGCATCCGTCGGGAATCAGAGCCCTCCCGACGTCAGCGCGTCGATGAAGCCGGGGAGCGAGGTCACTGCGAGGTAAATCGACTGAGGACGAGCAGGACGTTCAGCCCGGCCATCACGATGCCGTTCTTGTGCTCGCCCATCGTCTTCCGGTCGTTGACCGCCCAGAACAGCACGAGGGCCGTGATCGGCAGACCGACGATGCCGTTGTACGCCGGGAACAGGAGTATCATGTCGATGATGCTCAGGCCCGCGAACTGGTGGACGAGCGGCGAGAGGCTACCGAGACCGACGCCGACGGCGTAGATTATCTTGAACTCGCGGCTCGCGCTGTCGGCGACCGCCGCGCGCGTTCTGCAGGAGGTACGCCGGAGTCCACATTATCGGCACGATACTGTTGAAGGCGGCGGCGACGGTGCCGATGAGGAAGACGTACATCGCCCACTTTCCGAACACGCCCGCCAGCGCCTTGCCGGGCGTGATGAACGTGTCGAGTTGGGTGTAGCCCGCGGGACGCAACACGGCGGCCGCCACGACGACGATGGCGGCGTCGTCAATCCGCCGACGACGTAGCCGATGCCGAGGTCGCGGCGCATCTCCGGGACGTCGTCCTTGCCGACCCAGCCCTTCTCGGAGACGAGGTTCGATTCGAGGAAGAAGTTCGGCCACAGGGCGGTGGTTCCGATTGATGGACGCGGCGAGCGTCAGCGCGCCGACGGCCGGAAGCTTCGGGACGAACCCGCCCACGAGGTGGGTCACGGACGGAGTGCTCACGCCCGCAACGGCCATGTAGACCACGAGCAGGATGAGCATCATCGCGGTCATGATCCGCTCGATACCGTCGTAGTTCATCACGCCGACGAGGATGGCGAGCACCCCGTCGCCAGCGCGAGCGGTTGCCAACCGATGGCACCGCCGAGCAGAATCGAGACTGCCTTGCCGACCGCGGCGGTGAGTTCGAGGGTCCACGCGACACAACCAACCGAGAGGAGTACAGCCAGTACCGTCGCGCCGGTTCCCCCGATTTTCTTGCGGACGAACGACATCAACGGTTCGCCGAAAATCCCCAGCCGAGCGCTCATATCCTGCGCCATGAACCCGAGGAACACCGCGCCCACGACCGCCCAGAGGAGACCGTAACCGTACCGAACCCCCGCGGAACTGGCGATGAACACCGACCCCGACCCGAAGTAGCTCGCGACCATCACGAATCCGAGACCGTACTTCTGGAAGAAGCCGCTCGTGGCGTCGCGGAGGCCCTCCGAATACTGCGCTATCTTCGACTGCCCACTGCTCTTCGTTGCCATTCTGTCAGTATCGTGGGGCGTCGGCCGTTATTCCCCCATGGCTGTGTGTGCAAGGGGTATTTACGTCAAAAATCGGATTGAAAGGTGTTCTGGCCACTAAAATATAAAATATAATCGCCATTCGAAATAGGGACGAACGAAGGACCAAGCGCATTCAAAAGGTCATCCGATTCGGCCGAGGGTGTCGAGGATGAGGTACGCGACAAGAACGGTTTCGATACCGGCGAGGGCGAGCAGATAGGTCGGCGCAGGTCGTTCGTTCCGCTCCGAATTGTCGATGTTACGATACGCCAACACTCCGGCGAGAATCGAGAATACGCCCAGAGCAGTTCCGCCCGCCGAACTCGCGGTCACGCCGTTTGTGAACGCTGTCACGGCGTTGTCGAGGACGAACCACAGGCCGAACAGTACGAAGTTGTACGCGTACACGTCGGCCCGACGAATCGCCGGGAATGGGGACGAAGACATCCATGTATCCATCCGCCACAGCCAGTCATCAGTTTTCTGGTGACATCGAAAGCACGAAACGAAGGTCACAACCCTGACCACGAGTTCTGGTGGCTGCCGACCTCGAAAAACCGAGCGTCGCCCGTCGAAGGAATTCGTCAGGAACAGAGCGTATCATCAGTATCGGAGTATATTTCTAGATAGCTATCCGGAAAGCTATCCAGGATTCTGTACAGAAATCCATCGGTGGACGGCACGAGAGACCAAACAACTGAAAAGTCGGGTCGTTCCGAACGAGGCCGGATTCTCAGTCCCGCCGACTGCCGGGTTGCGGGTCCACGTGCGGTTTCGCCATCAGGTCCGAAAAACGGGCGTCGTCCAACCAGTCGAGCAACTGCACCAACTGCTCAGTCGCCGCCTCGAAAATCTCGGCCCCTTTCTCGGGCGTCGCGTCGGTCTGGTCGCCGAACACGCCATTTTCGCTGTTGTCGATGGCGTCGTAGAAGTTCCGCGCGCCGTGCTTCGTGAGGTTTCCGGCCGAGATGTCCATCAATCCGTCGTCGCGGGCCTCCGCCAGTCGGTCCTCGTGCACGAGTTCCGGCGCGATGTGCATGATCATCGCCGTCTCCTTCGGACCGCCGTGCGGACCGTTGTGTTCGAAGATGCTGCTCACGAGTTCCGGAATCGATTCGTCCCACATCCACTCGACGGCGAAGGCGACTTCGTCCTGCCGCAGTCGCCGTCCGACCTCACGCAAGTGCTCCATGTTGCCGCCGTGGGCGTTGACGTAGACGATGCGGTCGATACCGTGGTAGGTGAGGTTGCGCGAAAAACTCTCGACGTAATCGCGGAACTGTGGCGGGTCCACCGACATCGTCCCGTGGAACTGCATGTGATGCGTGCTGACGCCGACGTTTATCGTCGGCGTGCAGAGGTAGCCCGCCCGGTCGGCCGCCTCGCGGGCCAACGCTTCGGCGATGAGGTGGTCGGTGGCGAGTGGGAGATGCGGGCCGTGCTGTTCGGTCGAACCCAACGGGACGACGGCGACGGATTCCTCCGCGACGTAGTCCCCGAGGTCCGGCCACGCTTGGTCGGCGAGGTACATACGAGAGGGAGGGTGCCGAGAGGGCATAAATTTCAGCACGCCGGAAAACGATTCTCCTAGGACAGACAGTGACCGGCGAGCGAGAACCCACAATCAGAACCGCTTTTCGATGGACTCGACCCCGGTCATGACTTCGTCGCGTTCGAAGTAGAGACCTTCGAGGAGGATCAGGGTGACGGCGATGCCGAAGACGAGGCAGAACACGCCGAACTCGGCGGTGTAGAGATGCCAGACGAAAATCGGGAGAAAGAGCGCCGTTCCAACCAATCCGACGAGCGGGATGACCGAGATCAGTTCGGAGCGTTGCGTGTAGGCGAGCGCGTTCATCGCGCCGAAGACGACGATGAACGACAGGGACGCGAACTCCGTGATTGCGGTGAGACTGCCGTACACCGTCAGCAGAATCGTCAGTCCGCCGATGACGAGCAGCGTCTTCGTCGGGACGCCCGCTTCCCGCGTCGGGGCGAGTCGGTCGGGAAGCAGGTCGTCGGTGCTCATCCCCTTCGCGAACAGCGCGGTGCTGAACAGGGTCGCGTTGATGGCGCTGGCGGTCGAGAACCACCGCCGCGACGCCGATCAGGACATACCCGATCCTGCCGGAGAACTCCCGGGCGGCGATGGCGAGCGCGAGGTCGGGGCTGGCGATCACGGCCCGCTGGTTCGCCACGCTGAGCGCGACGAACGCGACGAGGATGTAGGAAAGCGCCGAAACGGGAATGGAGATGTAGACCGCTTTTCGGATCGTCGCAACCGGGTTTCCGATGCTCTCCTGGTCGTAAAAGAGGAGTTGCCACCCTTCGAACGACACGAACGCGACTGCGGCCGCGAGAACGGGTGCATCCGGCTGTTTCAATGTCCGTTCGACCCCGAATTCGAGTTGGCCGTGGGTGTAGCCGTACCTGATGCCGAGGATGATGAACAACAGGACGATGAGGAGTTTGAGGGCGACGAGGAGGTCCTCCACCACGCCGGATTCGTGGACGCCGAGGAGGTTGACGCCGATGAAACCGACGATGACGAGGAGGGACAGGATGGGCCGTGACGGGAGGCCGAGAAACGGGAGTTCGGTGATGCCGAAGATGGCTCCGAAGTACGCACCGAACGCGTAGGCGTACATCGCCATCGTGCCGACGTACCCGACGATCAGCGTCCATCCGACCATCCCGGCCAGCGTCGGCCGGTCGAGAAAGACTTCGATGAAGGCGACCGCACCGCCGGACTCTTCGGTCATAGGAACCCGTTCGTTGAGTTTGACGTAGGAGTAGCCGGTCGCCATGACGACGATACCGGCGATGAGGTAGGCGACCCACGCAGTCGCCCCCGCGACCCGTGCCACGACGCCGAGGACGGCGAAAATCCCCCCGCCGATGATCCCACCGAGGGCGAACGAAACGGCTTCCGTGAGGCCGAGTCGCTCCGTCACCATCCGTCGTACGCGAGGACGCGACTGCTCGAATTGGGGCCTCGAATCGACCCGGAGTAGCCACACGACGGGACGCACTTACGCATCGGCATCGACGGCCTCCCGTTCCCGTTTTCGAACCCGACAGAGCGTATAAATCACGTACACCGCGATGAACGTGACGAGACCACCGGCGATGACGTCGCTCCAGAGAACGTTGTCCGATACGAGACTGGAAACGGTCGAGATGCCGAAGACGATCAATCCCAACAGCGCGATCATCCATTCGCTCACGAAAGAAAGCGACCGGCTTCGGAGCAGTCCGACGACGTAGAGGCCAGCGAACAAAACTATCGCGAGGCCCAACAGTGCGTGATCCTCGACTCGAAACTCGGAGCGGAGCGTGAGCGGCGAGAACGTGATCCACAGTCCGAGGAGAACGAGGAGACCGTGCAACCAGATGAGTCTCCGACGTTCGTGCTGGTCGAGTTGCGGGGCCACGGATGCAACGCTCATAGCGAGGTCTGTTACCAGAGTAGGTCCTCGGCGGCGACGATAATAAGCGTATTCCACGTTGTCACGTTGGACCCGCGTTTCGAACGGTCCCGCCGAAAGTGAGCATCGATCAGGAGTCCCGCCGGAAGTGGTCGTCGAGCAGGAATCCCACCGGAAGCGGGCGTCGGGTCGAATTACAATCGTTTCGTCATTCGGTGGCGTTTGGTCACGTAGTCGTCGCGCCGGTAGAGCGACTGAGCGACGCGGTTTTCCGCGTGAACGTCGAGCGAGATGAACTCACACCCTTGCCGTCGGGCCCACGATTCGGCCCGCGAGAGGAGGGCGGTAGCGATCCCGTGCCGTCGGTGACTTCGGCGGACGAACAGGCCGTCGATGTAGCCCCGCGGCCCGCGGGCGAATACGGGCGGGGAATCCCGTTTTTCGACCGACACGTAGCCGATCAAGCCGTCGTCGTCCGCGACGAACGTGGCGATGCTCGCGTCGGAAAAACGGTCTTTCACGTACGAGAAGACGTTCGCCCTGACCCCGTGGTCGGCCAGCGTGTCGAAGTCGTCCATCTCCGCCATCTCGCGGGCGAACGGGACCCAGAGGTCGTCCACGAACCGGACGAGTTCCCCCGCTCGCAGTCGTCGAATTCGCATCAAGTCGCCTCCCCGAACCCGTGTTCGGCGAGGTATCGCTCGACGTCCGGTCGTGCCGCCTCGCGTTTTTCCTGATGATCACGAAGGAAGGTTTCGAGGCGCTCCTTGGCGATTTGCTTCAGTTCGCCCGAGAGCATCGCGCCGGATTCGTACTTTCGCCGAATTCGTCCGAGTTCGTCGTCGTCCCGAACGAGGTGGAACGCGAGTAGTTCGAACACCATGTCGTCCTCGACGCTTCCACCCTTCTCGCGGTGTTCCTCGACGCTGGCGCGACCGCCAGTCTTCGCCGCGTCGATTTTCCGCTTCGCGTCCTCGACGGTATCCGTGAGTGCGATGTAACTCGCCGGGTCGGACGAACTCATCTTCCCCCCTTGTAGCCCGCGCATGAACCGATGGTACGTACTCGCGGGTTTTACGTACGCGGTCTCGCGGTAGCGCGAGGCGACGTCCCGCGTCAGGCGAACGTGCGGGTCCTGGTCGATACCGACCGGGACGACCGTCGGTTTCGGCCCGCCGTTCTCGGGTGCCTGCGGCCGGAGAATGTCGGCGTACTGGGTCAGCGCCGAGGATATCTTTCCGGGTGAGGTCGCGCCGTAGGTCGCCTCGAACTCGTTTTCCGTGATGTACCGCGAGAACAGTTTGCTCCGGGCGAGGTGGTCGTTGCCCGCCCGCGACTGGAAGTAAAAGTCCGTCCGGTCGAGATCGACCCCCGCCGCGGCGTAGTTGCAGAGATACTCCTCGATCACCAACTCGCGGGCGTCTTCGAGCGACACGTCGCGCGTCGCGTAGGCTTCGATGTCCGCCGCACAGAGGGTGACCTCGGCACCCATCTCCTGAAACATGCGGACCTGTTCGACCACGGCGAGGTGGCCGAAGTGGAACACGCCGGAGGGCATGAGGCCGGTCATGACGGCGAACGGGTCACCCCGGTCGCGGGCGTCGAGGACGGTTTCGAGGTCGCGCTGGCCGAAGACGATGCCGCGCCGGACGAGGCGATTATCGGGAAGACGGTCGGCGAGCGGGGCGATGGGTTCGATGCCGAACCCCTCCATCGTCGCCGAGTAGTCGGCGATTTCGACGTCGCCCCACGGGTCGATGTCGGTCATCGGCCATCACCGCCGAGCGAACCGCTGGTGGAGAACGGACTGTCGGTGAAACGATACGACAGGATCAGTTGACTATGCCGTGGTCGGCCAAAATCGACCACCGGCAGTAGTGAACGAAGACATGCCGGTTGCTACTCCGTGAGTTGCGGGCAAAAGGGTTTCGCGGGCGTGAGAGACGGTGACAAACGCGAGTGGTGACAAACGCGAGTTGCCGAGCGAGCGATTCGGCCGCCATGGCGGCCGAATCGCAGTTGTCCGTGGCTGTCGTAGGGGAGCCATCATGCCAACCGAGATCAGCGAAAAAGAGATCGTCGCCGCGATTCGAAACGCGCCAGCGCCGGTGGTGAACACGACGTATCTCGCGGACGAGTTGGCCGTCTCCCGTGAGCAACTCGGCGACCAACTCCGCGAGTTGGTCGCCGATGGCGTCCTCGAACACACGGAAGCGCGCGGCCGAGGCCACTGCTGGTGGCTCTCGGCCGCGCGCGAGTTGGACGAGTAGAACGGAATCGAAAGCGAGGACAACACAACGTTCTTGTGGGATTCGTCGTAATTCCACTGCCATGGCTAGCGCGGCGAGTGAACTGAGCGAACCGCACGTGCTCGCGCACGCGAAGCGTCACCTGTTTCCGGACGACGGGGCGGGAACGACGTATGCGGTCGTGGATACGCAGTTCACCTCCGAGCAGTGGCTGGCAGACGGAGCCATCACACCGGAAATAACGGAGACGCTCGCGCCGTTCAATCACGTCTGCATCGGGACGGGATACCCCGACCTCGTCGGGGTTCGCTCGCTGGACGACGAACTGGTGGCCGTGAACCGGCTCGGGAGTGACCCACCGCTGATAGCGATCGAGGCCAAGGGATACACGAAATCGGGGACTGTGGATGTCGAGCGCGGGGTCGTACAGGCGTACGACCGGTTGCACGAGGCGAACGTCGCGTACGTCACCGCGCCCAGCAGCGCGATTTCGGAATCCGCTCGGACGCTCGCCCGCGAGTTGAACGTCGGCGTCCTCGCCGTCGAACCGGGCGGCGCGGTAACGCCGCTCGAACTGCCCCGGGTCGTGGGCAACCGAACGACCACGGAGGCCGAAGCGATTCGATTTCAAGCGAGCGCCCAAGGCGTCGTGGACGACTCGTTCGGTCTCAATCATCCGAAGAACTACCTCGGATACCCGCTTGCCTACTACGCCGACGGCTCGACGGAAGAGCTGATGCGGGAAAACAAGGTCGTCCGAGAAATCGACAGTGCGAAACGAGGTGCGATAGTGCTCGGACTCGTGAAAAAACGACCAAACGGCATTCGTCTCACCGCCCTCGGACGCGAAGTCGTCCGCTTCGCACTCGGCCGATACGGATCGGTCGAGCGGGCGCTGAACGAGTTTCAAAATTGGTACCGGAAATCGCGCTGTTTCTACGACCTCGCACCGGAGTGGGGGCTGCTCACCAGGCGAGTTGTGTTCGACTATCCGGCGACGCAGCTCATCGTGGAAGAATTGCAGCGGTTGCACGAAGATGGCGAGACCTACCCGAATCTCGTTCAGCTGGTCGAATATCTGTACGAACTGCATCCCACGTTCACCATCGAGCTGTTCGTCCGCGGAACGGACGACGCGAGAAATCGAGTCCTGGGCCCTGAAGGAGAGCTTCGAATCAACGCGCTGACGAACGGCAACGTCTACCACTCCCCGACCGTCTTCCAGTTCAAGGCGATACTGTACCACGCCGGAATCCTGACCGAGCGGGGCGCGGAGCCGTCGAATCTCGACCCGAGAGCAGATACATGGGCGCTTCGGAACTCGTTGTGAGAAAGGAGTCAGTTTTCACCCGTTCCACTCAGTTTGTAATCATCGGAGCCTCGCCGACCCATCTATCCGTCTCCGCCGCTCGAACCATGAACGCCGCAACGTTGGCTCGTGAGACCGTTGACAAGGCGGTGAGTCTGAGGTAGCCAGTTCGATAGTCACGAGTGCGTGGACCGCTCCTGATCCACGGCGGTCTGACCATGACCCATTCGTAATCGCTCGCCGCGAGCGTTCTCATGAGTCGTTCTCCTCCCCCGGTGAGATCGCCTGCGACGAGGTCCACCGCGAACGAGAGAACACGTCCCGAAACGGAGAACGGGTCTTTTGGATGGGAAATAACTCTGCCGCCGAGGATCACGACCCGTGGAACGTCGTGTGCTTGCATCGCAGCGAGGATGTTCTCCCCGCCGCGAATCGCCACGTCGATAGGGGAACCGTCTGCGGGGCCGAGCGCGCTGAGGACGGCATCGGTTCCCTGCACGGCGCGTTCGACCGCATCAGTGTCGAGAGCATCACCCTCGACGATCGACAGATGGCTGTTGTCGCGGTGGATCGGATCAACTTTCTCCGGGCTTCGAACGAACGCCCGTACTTCGTGCTCCCGTAACAGCGCGGTATCCACGACGTGCCGACCGACCCTGCCCGTCGCTCCGAACACGACGACCTCCATTTCAGTTCCCGTCCCCTTCGCTCGTCGTGAGAATGATCTTCCCGCAGAGGTGGCCGCCCTCGCTCAGTTCGTGTGCCTGTTGTGCTTCGGCCAGCGGGAACACCGTATCGAGCGTCGGCGCGACGGTGCCGTCTTCGAGAAGTTCGGTAATCTCGTCGAGCCATTCCCGGTCGAAGGTGTCCGACCGTTCGACGCGAACGCCGTGCTCGTCCGCCGCCTCCTCCTGTTCCGGCGTGAGGTTCAGCGGGAGATTGTCGATGACCCCGCCCTCCTTCGTGATTTCGAGCGAGCGGGTGAAGGTATCGCCACCGATCGCGTCGATCGCCACATCGACCGGTTCGATGGCGTCCTCGAAGCGCTCCTCGCGGTAGTTGACGAATTCGTCCACGCCCAAATCTCGGAGGTACTCCTCGTTCGAACCGGAGGCGGTACCGACGACGTGGGCACCGCGCCACTTTGCAAATTGGACGGCGAAGTGGCCCACGCCGCCCGCGCGGCGTGAATCAGCACCCGCTGCCCCGGTTGCAAGTCGGTCAGGTGCATGGACCGCCACGCGGTGAGTCCCGCCATCGGAACACCGGCCGCCTCCTCGAACGACAGCGACGCCGGTTTCTGACCGAGTTTTCCCTCCGTAGGCGAAACCGCGACCGCTTCCGCGTACGCACCACCGTCGCCTGGAAACGGCAGTACCCCGTACACTTCGTCGCCTGGTTCGAACTCGCTCACGTCCGTCCCGACCTCGTCAACGACACCGGCGATGTCCCATCCCGGAATCCACGGGAGGTCGATGGGGAATGGGGCACCTTGCCGAATTTTACAATCGGCAGGGTTTACACCGGCCGCGTGAATTCGGACGCGGACCTCGCCGTCTGCTGGTTCCGGAGTCTCTATCTCCTCGTACCGGAGGTTCGATGCGTCGCCAAACTCGTGAATACGTACTGCTTTCATCCGTGATTTCTCCTGAATTCGTGGTATCTGATTCGCCCGTGATCGGACAGCGAACTCATTCTATGAGATTGTAGCCGCCGTCAATGGGAAACACCTGACCGGTGACCCAGTCGGAACAGGAATCCGCCAACCGGACGATCCATTCGGCGATTTCTTCGGGTTCGGCGCTCCGACCGAGCGGAACCGTCTGTTGCTCTTGCATTCGTTCCAGTTGCTCCTCGGATAGGCCCGCCCGTTCGAGTGCGCCGGTAGCAGTCGGTCCCGGAGCGACCGCGTTCACGCGAACCTCCGGTGCGAGTTCGACCGCCCAGTAACGAGTCAGGTGTTCCATCGCCCGCTTCGAGACGCCGAACGTGCTGCTGTGCGGTCTCGGTCGAATGTCGCTGCCAGCGACGTTGACTATCGTCCCACCCTGCTCACGAAGATCCGCGACGGTTCTTCCTCAGAAGCAGCGATGGGCCGATGACGTTCGTCTCGTAAATCCGACGGACGAGTTTCGGAGATTGCTCGCCTATCGGTCCGAAACCGGCCGCTGCGGCGTTGTTGACGAGGACCGAGACCGGTCCCCAGTGATCGTTCGCCCGCTGGACGACCCGTTTCAGTGCCTCGAAATCGGTCATGTCGGTCGACGATTCCGTCGATATTCGGGGCCCCTTCGGCGGCCGCCTCCAACCGCTCGCGGTTCCGGCCGGTAATCAGAACGTTCGCTCCTGCCGCGGCGAGTCGCAAGGCGGTGGCCTCGCCGATTCCGCTGTTTCCACCAGTGACGATGGCTACCTCACCATCGAGGTCGCCGTCGTCGAGAGTCGCCGTGCTGTATCGCGCTGTGCGCGTTTTTCGTCCGTGCCGTCGGACGCATCGTGTTGCTGTCTGACCACACCGAACGCTACGTTTTCCCGGCGGATGCACCGACTGCCCCGAAAATGGGGCAGTATTTAAGGTAATGTCGCATGAGTAGTAGCACGGTAGGCGACCAAAGCGGACAGGATACCGATACTGCATGAGAACGATAACGTTCACCATCACTCGACCTGACGGATTTCACCCGACTGCCTACGAACTGCACACTAGCGAATCCTCCGCTGGCCGAAAATCGATCCTCCACTTCAACGTGCTGGACGACGGAACGATGGTCATGTTGGCTCACGTCCATGGAAATTCCGACCGCATGCGCCGACTGATCGGGCAAAACCCGGACGTGATCGACTACAGCGTTTCGGACGAAGGGGATGGTACCGGACTCATGTATCTGCACAGTCAGCTTCCGGACTCGATGCGCGGAATTCTCCGGCCGCTCGACGAGCACGAGGTGTTCTTCGAGTCCATCGAATACATCTCCGAGGAGGAAATCCGCGTGACCATGATCGGCGAGACTAACGAAGTGTTACAGCGAGCGCTCGCAGAAATTCCCGACGAAATCAACATCACAGTCGAGCGAATCGGCGTGTACTCTCCAGGGACGAGCGATCTCACCGGATTGTTGACCGACCGCCAACAGGAGATTTTGGACATCGCGATGGAACTCGGCTACTACGAGAACCCGCGCCGTTCCACCCACGGGGAAATCGCCGAGCGCGTCGGAATCGATGCAAGCACGGTCAGCGAACACATGCGAAAGATCGAAGCCCGAGCGTTCGCGTTCCTCGCTTGAAATTCGATATGAGAGCGGAAGAGAGGAGTATTCGTTCTTACTCGTTCGGCAACAGCGCGTACAGACCGAGCGCCACCGCCGACAGCACGCCCAGAATGATGAACGCGAGATTCAATTCGTTCGCGTCGGCGAAGACCCCCATAAACGTCGAACCGAGCGAACCGACGAGGAAGAAACCGGTTCTGATGAATCCCCACGCCGAGCCTTGAAGGTGGTCGGGGAGCGCGCCGACGATGAAGGAGTTCGTGACGGCGTTGACCGCCATGCGCGTACCGAGAATACCGACGACGACCGCTATCGCGAGTTTTCCGGAGACGAGCGTCAGTGCGATGGGAGCGACGACGCCGATGGCGGTGACGACGAGGAGGACGGGTTTGATGCCGATTCGGTCGGCGGCGCTGCCCGCGACGATTTGGGACGCCGCGCCGACGACGAACATGAACCCGAACAGCAGGGCGGCGGTTCCCTGACTCAGCCCCTTCGTCTGGAGATACGTCGGGAGGAACGCGGTGATCCCCTGATAGGCGAAGAGCAGAATCGCCACCGAGAGGGTCGCGAGCAGGATGGAGCGGTCCGAGAGCGTCCCGACGAGTTCGCCGAACTCCGGTAGCGTGGAGGACGAAGCCGTGTCGGATTCACCGCCGTCGGAGACGGCGTCGGTGTCCCGACCGGTCGTCGCTCGGACGGTCGTTCTCGGCGGGACGTTCGGGGACGACGTTCCACGCCAATACGGACATGACGAAGAACGGGACCGCCAATCCGGCGAGGATGGCCCGCCAGCCAACATCGGTCACGACGGCCGCCGCGATGTTCGGGAGGAACGCGGACCCGAGGCTACCGATGGCCAACGTGATGCCGAACGCCGCGCCCGCGTTCCGCGTGAACGTCCGCGAGAGGACCGTCCCTCGACTCGGGCCGTAGAGGCCGGACGTGAGTCCGTAGGCCGCGCTACCGAGGAAGAAGACGCCGAAAGCCGGTGCGAACCCGAGGAGGAGCATGCTGAATCCGGACAGACCGAGGCTCGCGGTCAACAACCGTCGCTCCCCGAGACGGTTGACCAACACCCCCGCCGGGAACTGCATCAAGGCGTAACCGATCCAGAGGGCGGTGATGGCTCGACGGCGAGCGAGTCGGAGATGTGGAGATTCGATTCGATCTGGGGCAACAGCGTCGGGAGGATAAACCGCATACCGAGCGTGAACGCCCACCCGATTGCGACGGTGACGAGCAGCCAGCCCCGGCCGTCACCGCGGAGGCCGCGAACCGTCTCCCGTAACTGTCGAGATAGCGAACGATAGCGAGCGGACATCTGGTAGTTCGAGGATGGTTCGGCGGCCGGTTAAATGGGCGGATGTCACCCAATCTTCACCGGTATTCCGCCGTCACGACGATACCCGGCCCCCCTCGCCGGAGTGGTTTTGTCGATAGAGGTCGTCATCGCTCGGACGATGGGGACGATGGAAACGGAATCGGAACCGGTTCGGGGACTCGTGGACGTGGACGTACAACCGTCGTCGGCGTTGCGTGAGCGCGTGGGGGAGCGCATCGAACTCACCGTCGGCGCGACCCCGACGAGGACGCGCTCGTCGACGAATTGGCCGACGTGGACGTGGTGTTCACCACATCCCGCCTGCCGATTTCGCGGCGAGTTCTGAAAGCGACGGACCTCTCGGTGGTCGCCAAGTTCGGCACCGGCCTCGACAACGTCGACGTCGAAGCGGCGAACGACCACGGAATCCCGGTGACGTACACGCCCGGACTCAACGCGCTCTCCGTGGCCGAACACGCGCTCGGCCTCCTGCTGGCGACGCTCCGACGAACGGTTCACGCCCAGCGCGTCCTCGAATCCGGCGGCTGGCGGGACGAAACGCCCATCGGTCGGCAACTCTCGGGGAAGACGGTCGGAATCGTCGGCTACGGTCGAATCGGCCAGCGGTTCGCCACGCTGCTCGACGGGTTCCACGCCGAGACGCTCGCGTTCGATCCGTACGTGGACCAGGAGGACGCGGAACTGACGGGTACGGCGATGGCGACGCTCGATTCCCTGCTGGAACGGAGCGACGCCGTCGTGGTCACCACCGAGTTGACCGACGAGACGCGCGGCATGCTCGACGAAGCGGCGTTCGCCGCGATGAAGCCGTCGGCAGTCGTCGTCAACGTCGCACGGGGGGCGGTCATCGACAAGTCGGCACTCGTCGGGGCGCTCCGCGACGAAACCATCGCCGGTGCCGGACTCGACGTGTTCGAGACGGAACCGCTGACCCCTGATTCGCCGCTCCACGGGTTCGAAACGGTCACGCTGACGCCCCACATCGCGGCGCGAACCGAGGAGGCGAGCGTGGCCTGCATCGACCGTTTGGCGACGAACGCGCTCGCCCTGCTCGACGGGCGGACGGTTCCCGACCGCTATCTGGCGACGGGGTCGGAGGTACGATGATCAGACCGACAGGTCGGCCCCTCGCAATCGACGGGCGTTGACGGCGACGACGACCGTGCTCGCGGACATGAGCACGCGCCGACGGCGGGCGAGAGCAGGATGCCGAACGGCGCGAGGACGCCCGCCGCGAGCGGGAGCGCGAAGACGTTGTACCCCGTCGCCCAGACGAGGTTCTCCTGCATCTTCCGGTAACTCGCACGGCTGAGGCGGATCAGTTTCACCACGTCGAGCGGGTCGTTCTCCACGAGGACGATGTCGGCGGATTCGATGGCGACGTCGGTGCCGCTCCGATGGCGATGCCGACGTCCGCGCGCGTCAACGCCGGTGCGTCGTTCACGCCGTCGCCGACCATCGCCACGCGCTCGCCGCCCGCCGTGAGGTCCGTGACTCGCTCGTCCTTCTCCTCCGGCAGCACCTCAGCGAAGTAGGTGTCGATACCCAGTTCGTCGGCCACGGAACGGGCGACGGCCTCGCTGTCGCCCGTCAGCATGGCGACTTCGATTCCCATCCCGTGGAGCGCATCGACGGTCCGCTTGCTCGCCTCCCGAACCACGTCCGCCAACGCGAATCCGGCGACGACGTTCCCGTCGGAGACGAGGTAAACGACGGTCTGGCCCTTCTCACCAGCGGTTCGAGCGAAGTCAGAAATGTTCTCGGGGAGAGCGGCATCGAGGGAATCGAGCAGGTTCGGCCCGCCGACGAGCGTCTCTCGGGTCTCGACCGTCGCGCGAACGCCGCGTCCCTTGATGTTCTCGAAGTCGCTCGCGGGCGGGATAGACGCGTCCTCGTCGTTCGCGTGGCGACGGATGGCTTCGGCGATGGGGTGTTCGGAGTCGGTTTCGACGGCGGCCGCGACGGCCGATGCCCGCCGGTCGTTCCACCCGTCCGCCGTCTCGACGCCGACGACGCCCTGTTTGCCTTCCGTGAGCGTCCCCGTCTTGTCGAACATGACGATATCGAGGTTTCTGGCGTCCTCCATCGCGGTGCGGTCGCGGACGAGGACGCCGTTCGTCGCGGCCATCGAGGTGGTGATGGCGACGACGAGCGGGACCGCCAATCCGAGCGCGTGCGGGCAGGCGATGACCAACACCGTGACGACGCGTTCGACCACGTCGAGGCCGAACCCCGTGGCGAGAATCCACGCGACCGCCGTGACGGCGGCGACGCCCAGCGCGACGTAGAACAGCCATCCGGCGGCCCTGTCGGCCAGCAGTTGCGTTCCGGATTTGCTCCCCTGTGCCTCCTCGACGAGTCGCACGATACCGGCGAGGGCCGTCTCGTCGCCGGTCGCACCGACTCGGACGCGGAGACTTCCGTCCCCGCTGTTGACCGTTCCGCCGATGACGTCGTCGCCGGGGTGTTTCCCCACCGGGCGCGACTCGCCGGTGATCATGGCCTCGTCGGCGACGACTCGCCGTCCTCGACCGTGCCGTCCGCGGGGATGCTCGCCCCCGGTCGAACGAGCACTCGGTCGCCGACCTGCAAGTCGGCGACCGGAACTTCGTCCGTCGTTCCGTCGTCCGCGATTCGCTCCGCCGTATCCGGCATCAGTCGGGCCAGTTCGTCCAGCGCACCGGAGGCCTGCCGGACGCTCCGCATCTCCATCCAGTGGCCCAACAGCATGACGTCGATGAGCGTCACGAGTTCCCAGAAGAAGCCCATCGTCCCGGGGAGGACGAACACCGCCGCGATGCTGTAGACGAACGCGACCGTGATGGCGAGCGAGACGAGCATCATCATCGCGGGTTGGCGGTTTTCGAACTCGACCCGCGCCATCGAGAGGAAGGGAACCCCGCCGTACGCGAAGACTATCACGGCGAAAACCGGCGTTACCCACTCGCTCCCCGGAAATCCGATCGCGGTGTAGCCGAGCGTCGATTGAACGAACTCGCTGAAGTAGAGCACCGGCACCGAGAGGACGAGACAGACCCAAAACCGACGTCGGAACATCCCCTCGTGCCCGTGATGGTCTATCCGTGCCGGACGGTCGTCGCGGGACGACGGTGTTTCGGCGTCGTGTGGTTCCCCTGGACTGTCCGAACTGACGTGTGACATCTTCACCCACCCTGGAGAGGGATACGCCGGTGAGAATCATCAACCTGTCCACAAGTATGCGTTCTGAACACGAGATAACCGTCTGTAGAGGCGTTGAGATTGGAGAATTTATTTATTATGAACGATTCCGATAATCGTCCTGTCGTGTAATTCTTTGGCCAATAGCGTTTTGGATGCCATCTCCCTGATGGGTAGCAATGGCAGCGAACGCCCCTCCAGCATCCCGCGCTCGAAACGTCCTCCTGATCTGTCTCGATACCGTTCGGGCGGACTTCTTCGCCGAGTACGCGAAGCGCCTCCAACGACTCTCGGACGTGACGTTCACCGGGTGTCGCGCCGCGAGTTCGTGGACGGTCCCGAGCCACGCGAGCATGTTTACCGGGGAGCTACCGTCCAAACACGGCGTCCACACGTACAACCGCAGGTTCGATACCATCGACCGCGACGAGACGTTCCTGTCGGAGTTGGACGGCTACACGACGTTCGGCGTGAGCGCAAACGCCTTCGTCAGCCCGACGTACGGCTTCGATTCGTGGTTCGACGAGTTCGCCGCTGTCGAACCGAAACACCGCTATCCGGAGGCGACGAGCCTCAACGAGGTCGGTCAGGAAACCGACGGCACCGAGAAGTACACGGAGTTCCTTCGGGCGGCGATGGCGGACGACCACCCAATAGAGAGCCTGAAAAACACGGCCTACGGCGTGCTCCACCAGACGACGAAGACGGGACCCGTCCCGAAACTGGTGGACAACGGTGGGTCGGCGGTGCTCGACGCGACGAAACGGCGGGCCAACGATGCCGACGAACCGTTCTTCGGGTTCTGTAACCTGATGGACGCGCACACGCCGCTTCAGCCGTGCCGGGTGTACGACTCGGAGTTACTTCGTGGCGTGCCGAACTCGTGGACCTCGGAACAGTACGGCGTCTGGGAGCTGATGAACGGGAAAGACGAACACGAGGACTACTGGCGCGTCCGTCGGCAGGTGTACGGCGCGACGATCGAGTACATAGATCGACTCCTCTCGACGTTCGTCCACGAAGTGCTCGATTCGTCGCGGCGCGAGACGACGATCATCGTCACGGCGGACCACGGTGAGAACCACGCCGAGGAAGCCGACGACTACCTTGCAAACCACAAGAGCAGTCTCTCGGAAGGGCTGTTGCACGTGCCCCTCTGCATCATCAACCCACCGGCGGGCTACGAACCGGAGGAGACCGGGTACGTCTCGCAACTCGAACTCGGCCGTCTCGTCACCGGGCTTGCGAACGGCGAGACGCCCGACGTCTCGCACGACGAAATCCCGGCCGAACTGGTCGGGCTGAGCGCCGGACCGGAACCGCCGGAAAACCGGGAGTACTGGGACCGGATGATGCGCTGCGTGTACGAGGAAGGGGAAAAGACGGTCTGGGATTCGCTCGGGACGCGAACCGAGTACGAACTCGACCCGAGTCGGCTATCGTGGCAGCGGAAGGTCGAATCGGACGAGGGCGGAGCGGACGGACCGGACGACGAATCCCCGTTCTTCGCGGACGCCATCGCCGAGGCGAAAGCGACGGCCCAAAACGAAGATTCGAACGAATCGAGCGACGAAATCGACGCATCGACCGAGTCGCGCCTGCGGGAGCTAGGGTATCTGTGAACGGGTCCCGCATCCTTCCGAGGAGAGGGACACCGACGGTCCGAGGGCGGACCGACGAAACACAAGAAATAACCACCGACGGTCGGATACCAACAGCAGACGCCAATGGCTGACGACTCCTCGGACTCATACTCGCCGCTGAAATCTATCTCCCGTGGCGCGTCCTTCTTCATGGTCGGAAAAGGGCTCGACAGCGGGCTTCGATTTCTGTTGAGCATCGTGCTGGCACGTGGACTCACCACGGGCGGAAACGCTGTCATGTTCAGCGTCTACACCTTCGGGTTCGTTGTTATCCAGTTCGTGGAGGTGCTGGCAAACCTCGGCACCGACCAGTCCATCCTGAAGTTCGTCCCCCAGTACGAGGATCAACCGGGGAAACGGCGGCGGATGGTCGGACTGGCGTATCTCACGTCGCTGATCGCCGGTTGCGCCGTCGGCCTGGGACTCTACATCGGGGCACCAGTCATCACGGGAATCGCGGCCGAGTCCTTTCGGCCGTACCTGACCGACGTGCTTCGAGTCCTCGCCGTCATCGTGCCGTTTTTCACGCTCACGAGTTGTATCAAGAGCGTCTTCAAGAGCCTCGAACTGCCGGAGTATCAGGTGTTCATCATGAACGTCCTGACGCCGGTGGTGCGGTTCGCCCTCGTCGGTGTCGCGCTGCTCCTCGGGTACGAACTCGTCGGCGTGACGGCCGCGACGGTCGTCGCCACGATTCTCGTCTTCGCCGCGGCGGCGTGGCTCGTGTGGTCGAAGACCGACCTCGTGCCGTCGTTCCGAGCGTCGAAGGGAGAAATCAAGGAGTTCTACAACTTCTCGCTGCCGTTGACGCTGAATCAGGCCGGGTACGTCCTCTCGAACCGCGTCGATATCATCATGATCGGCATCTTCGTCACGTCGATGTCGGACGCCGCGGGAATCTACCGGGCCGCCGCCGTACTGGCCGGACTGCTCATTCTGCCGCTGAGCGCGTTCAGCCAACTGTTTCCCCCAATCGCCTCCCGACTGTACAGCAACGGGAAGATGGACGACCTCGAATCGCTGTATCGACGGGTCACGCGCTGGACGTTCACGATGGCGCTGTTTCCGGCGGTCGGGGCAATCGTCTTCGCCCACCAACTGCTCCTCCTGTACGGTAACGCGTTCACGCAGGGAGAAGCGATTCTGTTCCTGCTCGTTATCGCGCAACTGGCGAACGCGAGCGTCGGCCCGAGCGGTTACGTGCTGATGATGACCGACAACCAGTACCTCGCGCTCGCGAACCAGTGGATTCTGGGGGTCTGCAACGTGGTTCTCAACTACGTCTTCATCCAGCAGTTCGGCCTCATCGGGGCCGCCATCGCCACGGCGACGGTCATCATCTCGGTCAACACACTCCGCGTCGTCGAGGTGTGGCACTTCGTCGGTCTCTTCCCGTACTCACGAAAGTACGCCAAGCCGATAATCGCGGGCGTCCTGTCCGCGGTCTCCATGCTCGGCGTGAAGGCCGCCGTCGGCGGACCGCTCTCGGCACACCTCCCGACGACCGCGGCCGCGCTCGCACAGGGTGTGGTCGGCGGCGTCGTCGGCCTCGCCGTCTTCGCCGGGGTGCTCTACCTGCTCGGCATCGAGCGGGAGGACCGGGAGTTCGTCTCCGAAAATGTCCCGCTGTGAGGTTCGTCGAGCGTTTTGACGTATGTATCGCGAAGACAGCGGGAGTCCCGAATGAGAATCTCGAGTGAGAGTCCCGAGCACGCGGCGACGCCGCGTGCTCGGGTGGTAACGGCGGTCCGGTTTTCCGCGGTTCGGTTTTCAGCGATCCGGTTTTCCGCGGTTCGACCTTCCGGTGACTCTCGGCTTTCGTCTCAGTAGGTGAGGCTGAAGTGCTGGGAGTCGTTGCCGGTGCCGCCGTTCTCGTAGGTGAAGTAGTAGTCGATGGCGTCGCCGGACGAGAAGTCGCCGACCACGTAGTCGGGGGTGGTTTCGAGCGTGTGGGTGTCGCCGCTCTTGTTCATCCGGTAGTTGTACTGTGACCCGCCGTTGACGGTGTAGTGAACGTCCACCCAGTTCGACCCGACGTTCGAGACGAACGTGAACGACAGTTCGTCGACGGTTGAGTCGCTGTCCGACCCGTCGATGCGGGAGACGCTTTGGTTGAAGTCGCCGCTGCCCGACGAGTTCGTCGTGACGCTCACGGTGTTGGACGCGCTCGACTCGTTGCCAGCGCCGTCCACGGCCGTCACGGAAAAGTCGTAGGTCGTCCCGCCGGAGAGTCCGGAGACCGTCGTGGACGTGGTACCCGCCGAAACGGTCCCGTTCTGCGAACCGTTCACGTAGACCGCGTAGTGGTCGAGTCCCGACCCGCCGGTGTCGCTCGCGGCGCTCCAATCGAGATCGACCGACGACGTGGTGTGGCCGGACGACGAGAAGTTCGACGGTGCCGACGGTGCGGTCGAGTCTCCCGAACCGCCACCGCTGGCTCCCGCCGGTGCTCGAATTCATCGAGTTGGCTCCGACGGAGAGCGACGTACCGTCCGAGAAGTTCACCGTGATCGCCGCGTTCCCGCCGTTGTAGGCGACGTAGGTCTTGTCGCTCCCGCTCCCGAAGACGTACGCCAGCGGATAGTCCGCCGTGACCGACGGGTTGGGGTTGCCCATGCCGTCGATGGCGTAAATCCAGTGGTACGTGTGCGCTTTCGTCTCGCCCGATTCCGGCGTGTAGGAGCCCTTCTTGGCTTGGAACATGCTCTTGGCGTCGCTCGGGTTCGAGAACACGCGGTAGTTCCACATGATGTCGGGCCAGAGGTTCCAAGCGCCGCCGTTGTCGTCGTTGGCCACCGCCTCGGAGTAGTTTCGCTCGGCCAAGTCGGCGTCCCAGCCGAGGTACAGCGAGTGACCGGCGTACGGCAGGTAGTTGATGCCGTGCACCGCCTCGGCGTCGGCGTTGAACCACGTCGCGTAGGAGTACTTGTCGCTCCAGACGATACCCGCCGTGTCGTGACCCCAGGCGTCGGGTTGGTTCCCGTCGTCCACGTCGAACCAGTACTCCATCGCGGAGATGACCTCGTGGGTGTAGAGGTAGGCCGCCCAGTTCAGCATCTCGTCGTTGTCGGTGTACACCGCCCACTCGACCATCGCCCCGTAGGCGTTGATGGCCTCCGAGGACGATTCCTGGTCGTTGCCGTCCGCGAATTCCGCGGTACCGGCGGCCCACGAGTGGCCGCCGAACGGGCTGAAGTTCCGCAGGAACGGGAACGAATCGGCGGGATTGGTTGCGGGTTCCTGTGCGTTGGCGCGGTTCGGCCGCTCCCAGTTGGCGAAGTCGCGGACGATGAGGTCGACCATTCCGCCCCAGTTGCCGTCGTCGCCCCACGAGTCGTCGGTTCGCGAGAGGGCGGCGGCACCGCGGACGAAGTAGCCGTAGTGGAAGTGGTGGTCGTTGAGGCCCGACGCCGACCCGTACGAGTCGGGGTAGCCGATGAATGTGCCCCAACTGTCGTCGTAGTAGAACAGGTTCGAACTCTCGCCGCTTCCGGCGACCAACCAGTCTTCCATCCGCGACTGGATGGCGTCGTACAGCGCGTCGCGTTTGCTCGTGTTACCGACCTGATCGGCGATGGGTGCGGCCGCGGCCGCCCGACCGAACTCCTTTCCGGTCGAGTAGGTGTCGCTGCCGCCGAGGCTAGACGACACGTCACCCACGTAGCCCGAGAGTTCCGATTCGTCGTACGTGCCTCGGTCGGGCAGGTACGGGAGGACGCCGCGGAACGGGTGGGTCGTCGTGAACGACGACCCGCTGGTCGTCTTCATCGTCCCGCGAGGGCACACGTACGTGTCGCTCAGCAGCGCCTCGTCCGTGTACTTGTGCTGGTGCGGATACAGTCCCGTGATCGTCCCGCTGGCCTGACTCTCGGCCTTGTCGTCCGTATTGAACGAGTAGGTCGTTCGGACCTCGCTCGCGGACTGGTCGTAGGTCGGACTGACGCGCGTCGCGTCACCGGCCCCGGTGTCCATGACGAAGTTGTAGGCGTACTCCTCGAACGTATCGAGGGTCGAGGTGTTACCGTCGGGGAGGATCGCTATCGACAGATAACCGCCCGACAGTCCGTTGGTCAGCGTGGCCGAACCGGTGCCGGACCAGTCGTCGCCCGACGGCGCGAACAGGCCGTAGTGGTTGCCGTTGTGGGTTACGCCGAAGACGTTCCCGCGGTCGGCCCAGACGTTCGGTGCCGCCGGGAAGTCCAGTTCCGCGCCGCCGCCCGTGTACTCACAGAAGACGAAGGGCAACCCCGTCGTCAGCGACGCCCTGAGGGTCGTCCCCGTTCCGCTTCCCCACTTCAGCGTCACGGACCAGTCGCTGTGGCCGTCGACGCGCGCGTCGGAAAACGACGAGGTGGCGGTGTGTCCCAGCGTGAAGTCGCTGCTGACGTCCATTATCGCGGCAGTGTCAGAGGTCGTCCACGTCGACGGGTTGCCGACTTCGAGACCGGCCTCCACGGCCTGTCCGTATCCGGGGTCGAAAAAGAGGTTCTCCGAATACCCCTCGACCAGTGCCGACGTCCACCAATCGTTCGATGGAAGCGGCGCTTGGACGTTCCCGGTCGTATACAGCGTCGAAGGCGGCCCGTCCTCGCCCGATGGTTTCGTCCCGGCGTAACTTCCGTTGCCGACGCCGTGAACGTCGCTTGCCGCCATCGCCGGTGCGGGAATTCCCGCTGCACCGGCCAGTCCGGCGGCCCCGAACGCCTTGAAATACGTGCGCCGCGAGAGTGATAGCCCGTCGTTCGATTCGACTGGTTCGTCCGATTCGTCCGTCCGACTCTGCCGTTCGTCGGCAGAATTGTGAGTTGGTTCGTGCATATGTCGTGTCCTGCTATGCGATTAACCCCAGATCAATCGCAATAAAATACTACTTATCCAGTAGTTATAATTATTACTCAAAAATTTGAATTATTAACGGGTAGCCACCATACTAATAATTATTTGATACGAGTGGTGACGAGTGAACCCGAATCCGGGACTCGTCGATCAGCACCCGTTATCGTCCATTGCCATCTATCTTCGTCCATCGTCAATCATCGTCATCCATTACCACCCATCATCGCTCATCACAATCGACGTCTGGACCACGCTCACAGCGGACGGTCGATCACGCGTGAGGTTCGGGAAAGCGAGTGAAACGGCGGTCGAAGGCGGAGTGAACGTGAGCGGTTAGCCGGTCTCCGCCCGCGTTTCCGTCGCTTTCTTTACCGCTTCGCGGCCGCCCATCGCGGCCGCGACCATCGAGAGGCCGCTCGTAAAGAGGCCGATACCGAACAGGAGTCCGACGGCCCACGTCGCGGAACTCGGGTACGACAGCCAGACGAAGAAGGCGACGAGGATCGACGCGATTCCGCTGATGGCGATCCATAGCCATCCGCGCTCCGGTCGGAGTCGGAACCCCATTGCCAACTCGACGGCCCCTTCGACGAGGAAGAAGATGACGAGCAGGATGGTTAGCGCCGTGAGTCCGACCAGCGGGTTCAGGAGGAACGCGATACCGCCGATGGCGAAGATGATCGCCAACAGCAGTTGAAAGACGAATCCCGTCCACCCGCGCCCCGAAAACGCGTGGACGAAGTGGGCGACCGCACCGATCACGAGGTACACGCCGAACAGAAACGACAGCGTGATTCCCGTGAAGAACGGCGTCAGGATCGCCAGTAAGCCGACGATAGTGAGTACGACACCGACACCCATGAGGAGTCGCCACGTATCTTGAATCGTGTTTGCCAGTCGTTCCTTGTCGTACGTCTCCGCGGTTGTCATCCTTGAAATCCCCCGGACCGTGTACGACGGTCTCCGGAATAAAAGGATGCACAAACGTGCAGCGGTATCGGGGTGAAAATTTTTGGAAAGTACGCGTGGTAGCGCTCGACCTGTCGCTCGAACGGGCGATAAACCGGACGAACGCATAAATGGGTTGGGTGGGTAAGTGGGAGCATGACGAACCGGGTAACGGTGTCGCTGGACGACGAGGCACAGGTCGCGCTGGACGAACTCGTGAGTCGGGACGGAAAACCCCAGAGCGAACTCGTCAGGCAGGCGCTCGTCTTCTACGCCGCGAACTACGACGCCGCCACGACCCAAGCGGGACCGAGCCTCGAAGCGTACCATCAAATGCTGGCGAGCGGCGAACACGTCCTGCTCGACGTGGACTTCCTCCACTGCTTCTTGGAGTACGTGGAGGACGAAGACGGCGAACCGGACGCGGCGTTTCTCGAACTGGCCGACAGCGTCTCGAACTACCACGCCCGCGAGTACGAACACCGGATTCGAAACGCTCGGGGAACTGCTCGACTGGCTTTCGTTCTGTGGTTTCCTGACCGTTCGCGGAACGCAGGGCGACACGTATCACGTCGTGTTCCCGACCGAATCCGTCAAATGGTTCATGACGCGGTTCGTCGAGCGAAGCAGTGCCCGGCTTCCCTTCGAAATCGAACTGGAGGAAGGCGTCTCCAAGGTGCTGATGACGGAAGTCGACCCCGAACACTGATCCGTTCGCCATTCCGTCAGTCATCGGTATTCGTCAGCATTCGTTGATATTCGTCGGAATTCGCCCTCCGTTCATACTCCTTCATACGATTTCATACGGCGAGAGACGGCGATACACACCGTTCTCAACAGGATTTATCTTCGGTCCATGGGTTGAGACATCATAGCACACCACAACCATGAATATCAGTGAACGACTACGCTCTATCGGACCCGGCGCGATGGTGGCCGCCGCCTTCATCGGCCCCGGAACGGTGACGACCGCCAGCGTGACCGGCGCGGAGTTCGGCTACGCGCTCGTCTGGACTATCGTCTTCTCGATCATCGCCACCATCGTCCTCCAGGAGATGAGCGCCCGCCTCGGCGTCGTCTCCCGGGAGGGACTCGGCGAAGCGCTTCGGGAACAGTTCGACAGCCCCCTGCTTTCGACCCTCAGCATCGCGTCGTCGTGAGCGCCATCGGCATCGGGACGGCCGCCTACGAGACGGGGAACATCCTCGGCGGTGCCGCCGGGTTAGCGGGCATTACCGGCATCAGCGCGCATATCTGGGGTCCGGCCATGGGTCTCTTCGCGGCCGCGCTCCTCTGGACCGGACGCTACAAACTCATCGAGAGGGCGCTCGTCGCGTTGGTGGCTATCATGGCGCTCTCGTTCGTCATCGACGCCATCCTCATCGGTCCCGACCTCGGCGCGCTCGCGGCGGGATTCGTCCCGAGCGTCCCTACCGGTTCGACGTTCCTCATCACGGGACTCATCGGGACGACCGTCGTCGGCTACAACCTGTTCCTGCACGCCGGAAGCGTGCAGGAACGCTGGTCGGGACCGGGTGAGTTACCCGAGTCGCGCGCCGACACGATACTCTCCATCATCATCGGCGGCGCAATCACCATCGCCATCCTCGTCACCGCGGCCGCGGCGTTCCCCGTCGGAACCCAGATCAGCGACGTGAGCAGGATGGCCGACCAGATACGACCGCTCGCCGGACCCTACGCGACGGTTCTGTTCAGTATCGGCCTGTTCGCGGCCGGTTTCACGAGCGCGACCACGGCACCGCTCGCCGGGGCGTACGCGACTGCGGGAGCATTCGGATGGGACACCGACCTCAAATCGTCCAAGTTTCGAGCAGTTTGGGCCGTCATCCTATTCATCGGTGTCGTGTTCTCCGCGGCCGGTTACCAACCGGTGCAGGCCATCGTCTTCGCGCAGGTGGCGAACGGAATCCTGCTGCCTATCGTCGCGCTCTTCCTCATCTACATCATGAACGACAGGGACATCCTGGGAGAGTACGTGAACGACACGACGCAGAACGTCCTCGGAATTGCCGTCACGCTCGTCGTGGTCTGGCTCGGAGTACGTGCGCTCTACACCGTTCTACAGGACTTGGGGGTTTTCTGAATGGACGAGAACACCCGAACCCGCGTCGGCGTGGACGTCGGCGGGACGTTCACCGACGTCGTCCTCCTCCTGCCGGACGACGAACTCGTGACTGCGAAGGTACCAAGCACACGGACGACCAGAGCGTTGGCGTCGTGCAAGGAATCGGGAAAGCCTGCGAGGAGGCGGGCATCGATCCGACGGACGTGGACGCGTTCACCCACGCGATGACGGTTTCGGTGAACGCCCTGCTCGAAGAGAACGGCGCGAAGACGGCCCTCGTGACCACCGAAGGGTTCCGCGACGTACTCGAAATCGGACGACAGGCCCGACCGGACCTCTACGACGTGAACGTCGACAAACCCGCGCCGCTCGTCCCGCGACGGCGGCGGTTCGAAGTCGCCGAGCGGACGGGCGTCGACGGCGTCCTGACGGAACCCGACGAGGACGAAGTGCGCGAACTGGCGGGAGAGATCCGTAACAGTGGTGCCGAAAGCGTCGCCGTCTCCCTGTTACACGCGTATCAGCACCCCGAGAACGAACGCCGGGTCGCCGAGGTTCTCCGCGAGGAACTGAACGTCCCGGTCTCGGTTTCCCACGAGGTGCTCGCGGAGTTCCGCGAATTCGAACGAACGTCCACGACGGTCGTGGACGCCTACGTGACGCCAGCAATCGACGCCTACATCGGTCGCTTGGAGGAACGCGCCGGGAACCGGGGCGTTCCGGAACCGCGGATCATGCAAGCCAACGGCGGCATCGCGTCGGCGAAAACCGTCCGCGAACACGCGGTGACGACGACGATGTCCGGGCCAGCGGGCGGGGTCGTCGGCGCGGCGGAGACCGCCGCTGCCGACGACGTGGACGGCCTCGTCACCTTCGACATGGGCGGCACGTCGAGCGACGTGAGCCTCGTCCGGGACGGCGAGGTGGAACGGACGACGGACGCAGAAATCAACGGCCGACCCATCAAGACGCCGATGGTGGACGTGAACACGGTCGGCGCTGGCGGTGGCTCCATCGCGTGGGTGGACGCCGGAAACGCCCTCCGCGTCGGGCCGCGGTCCGCCGGTGCGAACCCCGGCCCCGCCTGCTACGGACGCGGCGGAACGGAGCCGACGGTGACGGACGCGAACGTCGTCCTCGGCTACATCGGCGGGAGTTCGCACTCGGCGGCGAACTCGAACTCGACGTGGACGCGGCCCACGAGGCGCTCTCGAAACTCGCGGACGAAGCCGGCTTGGACGACGCCCTCGCCGCCGCTCGGGGCGTCTTCCGGGTCGCGAACGCGAACATGGCGCGGGCGATTCGCGCCGTCACGGTCGAACGCGGCCACGACCCGCGTGGATTCGGACTCGTGGCGTTCGGCGGCGCGGGACCGATGCACGCCGCCGCCATCGCCGAGAGTTTGGACATGGATCGACTCGTGATTCCGCACGCCTGCGGCGTGCTGTCGGCCTATGGTCTGCTCGCGGCGGACGAGAAACACGACTCGGTTCGAACACTGAGAAATCCGTTGGCGGACGTTTCGCTGGACGAGGTCGAATCCGCCTACGACGACCTCACGGACGAGGTACTCTCGGACGTGGAGAATCGGGATGCGGCGGCGGTCCAGCGGGCCGCGACCTGCGGTTCGTCGGCCAGAGCTTCGAACTCACGGTTCCCGTAGACGAGGCGTTCGACGCCGAAACGGTCGCGAAGCGATTCGAGGACGCCCACGAGAGCGCCTACGGTTACGTCATGGACGACCCCATCGAACTCGTGAACCTTCGGACGACGGCGGTCGTCGGCCGCGAGTCGCCATCGGTTTCGTATCGAACCGCGGGCGACGCCGAAAAGGGACGCCGCGAGGCGTTTTTCGATGGCGAGTTCCACGAGACGCCGGTGTTCGACCGAACCGGACTCGGGGAATCCGATTCGGTTTCCGGCCCCGCAATCCTCGAACAGGACGAAAGTACGGTCGTCGTGCCGCCGGGATGGTCCGGGACGACGAACGCGGACGGAACGCTGGTGCTCGGGAGGGAGGAAGAATGAGCCACGACGATTCGAATTCGAACTCTGACACGGACATCGACGCGGTAACGCTCGAAATCATGCGAAATCAGTTCGAGGGTGTCTCCGAGGAGATGGGACAAGTGCTCATCACCTCGTCGTACTCGCCGAACATCAAGGAGCGACGCGACTGCTCGACGGCGCTGTTCGACGCCGAAGGGCGACTGGTCGCGCAGGCCGAACACATCCCGGTGCATCTCGGCGCGATGCCCGAGGCCGTGGACACGGTACTCGACTACGACCCGGAACCGGGCGACGTGTTCGTCCTGAACGACCCGTTCGAGGGCGGCACCCACTTACCGGACGTGACGATGGTGTCGCCGGTTACGGTCGAGGACGAAATCCTCGGGTACGCCGTCTCTCCCGCGCTCACCACGCCGACGTCGGGGGGATGGACGCCGGGAAGCATGCCCGCCGGGGCACAGGAGATCTATCAGGAGGGGATTCGACTGCCGCCGGTTCGCCTCGTGAAGCGTGGCGAAGTCAACGACGACGTGATGAGCCTCCTGCTCGCCAACGTCAGGAACCCCGGCGAGCGACGGGCGGACATCCGCGCACAGATCGCCGCGAACGAACGGGCCGAAGAACGACTCGGCGACCTCGTGGAAGAACACGGTCGGGAGCGCGTCGTCTCGGCGTTCGACGCGGTGATTTCGTACTCGCGGGATCGACTGCTCGCCGAACTCGACGACCTTCCGAACGGAACGTACAGCGCCCACGACGTGATGGAAGGGGACGGCATCTCGGACGACGAGATACCCATCGAGGTTTCCGTGACGGTCGGCGACGAGGAAATCGAGGTGGATTTCTCCGGAACCGCTCCGCAGGTTCCGGGCAACGTCAACGCGCCGCTCGCGGTGGCGAAGAGCGCCGTCTACTTCGTGATTCGCTGTGTAACGGACCCCGAAATCCCGCCGAGCGAGGGCTGTTACGACCCGGTTTCCGTCTCGGTCCCGGACGGGTCGCTGTTGAATCCTCAACCGCCAGCGGCCGTGGTCGGCGGCAACGTCGAAACCAGCCAGCGAGTGACGGACGTCGTGTTTTCCGCGCTCGCCGAGGCGGCCCTGGACCGCGTTCCAGCGCAGGGGCAGGGAACGATGAACAACCTCACCATCGGGAGCAGGGGCGGCGGCGACGACGGCTTCACCTACTACGAGACCATCGCGGGTGGCTTCGGCGGTCGCCCCACGAAGGACGGGATGGACGGCGTACAGGTCCCGGGATGACGAACACGCTGAACACGCCCGTCGAGTCCCTCGAAGCCGAATACCCGCTGTTCGTCGAACGGTACGGACTCCGCGAGAACAGCGGCGGACACGGGCAGTTCCGTGGCGGCCTCGGCGTGGTGCGTTCCGTCAGCGTCGAAACGGACGCGACCGTCTCCCTGTTGACCGAACGGCGACGCGTCGCTCCGCACGGAATCGACGGCGGAGCGGACGGACGGTGCGGCCGTAACGAAATCGACGGGGAACGCGTTCGGCGAAGACCACCCGCGACGTGGAGTCGGGGACGACCATCACGGTGTTCACGCCGGGCGGCGGCGGGCACGGTCCAGCGGAAGAGCGCGACCCCGACGCCATCGAGATGGACAGGGACGACGGGAAGATGGAGTGGGAAGAATGATCGCCCCGGAGAGCGACGACACGAGCGGGGTGGCCGTAATGTTCGGATGGCGCGGCCGTCTCGGCGTCGTCGTCCCGTCCTCGAACACGACGGTGGAGGGCGAATTCGGGCGGGTGCTTCCGGAGGGCGTGAGCCTCCACACAGCCCGAATGCCGCTCGAATCGGTCACCGTGGACGAATTGGACACGATGGCTGACGATGCCGTGGGCTGTGCGGAGCGATTGTCCCACGCGGACGTCGATGCCATCGCCTACGCCTGTACGACGGGAAGCCTCCTCCACGGCCCGGGGTTCGACGCGGAACTCGAAGACGCGTTGGCCGAGGCCGCGGGCGTTCCGGCGGTGGCGACGGCCCTGTCGGTCAAGCGGGCGCTCTCCGCCCTCGACGCGACGCGAATCGTCGTCGTGACGCCGTACACCGCCGAGTTGAACGACCGCGAGGAGTCGTATCTGAACGACGCCGGGTTCGAGGTGGTCGAACTCGACGGGCACGGCATCACGGCGAACACGGACATCGGGTCGTTGTCAGCGGACGACGCGTACCGACAGGTCCGGAAAACAGTCTCGGACCCGAGTACCGTCGACGCCGTGTTCGTCTCGTGTACGAACTACCGAACGCTTCCCGCCATCGAACCCCTCGAATCGGACCTCGGGATTCCGGTGGTGACGAGCAATCAAGCGACGCTGTGGGATGCACTCGGTCGAGTGAGCGTTTCGGCGGACGTGCCGGGAGCGGTTGGAGAACGATGAGGGAACCGACAGAACCCCGTCTGCCGGTTTGTAAACGCTTTCCCCTTCCCCCACGAGGAAGGTGACATGACGAACGCGAACGGCGGAGCGGACGGAGGAGAAACACGAGAGAGCGAGGCGAGCACGGGCGATCCGTCTCTCGTCGAACTACGCCGCGATTTGCACGCCCACCCCGAGGCCGGATGGAAGGAGTTCCGGACGACGGCGCTCGTCGCGGCGGAACTCGACGAACGGGGATTCACGCTCCATCTCGGAGCGGACGCCGTCGACGTTGACGCACGCCTCGGCGTGCCGAGCGACGACGAAATCGCGGGCGCGAAAGCCCGAGCGCGTGAGGAAGGTGCACCAGAGCGGTATCTGGAGCGAATGGGCGACGTGACGGGACTCGTCGCCGAGAAGACGTGGGGAACCGGCGACGGGCCGACCGTCGGTGTCCGAATCGACATGGACGCGCTCGAACTGACCGAGTCGAGCGACGACGCCACCGACCCGCACGGGAGGGGTTCGTGAGCCGTCATCCTGGAGAGATGCACGCTTGCGGTCACGACGGACACACGACCATCGGCGTCGGAATTGCCCGTGAACTCGACGCCACCGGCGGATTCGATGGACACCTCAAACTGTTCTTCCAGCCAGCCGAGGAGGGCGGGCGTGGCGGCGTTCCGATGAGTAAGACGGACCACCTCGCCGACCTCGACCACTTCCTCGCGCTCCACCTCGGCCTCGACAACGAGACGGGGAAGGTCATCGCCGCCTACGAACACCCCTTGTCGAACGCGAAGCTAGACGTGACCTTCCACGGGGAAGCCGCACACGCCGGAAAAGCGCCGAACCAAGGCCGGAACGCGCTTCAGGCGATGACGACGGCCATCGGAAACCTGTACACGATTCCGCGACACGCGGACGGGGCGACGCGGATCAACGTCGGACAGGTTCACTCCCCGAACGCACAGAACGTCATCGCCGAGGAGGCGAAAATGCGCATCGAAGTCCGCGGCGAGACCGCCGAACTCAACGACTACATGCTCTCCCGAGCGCGGCGAATCGTGAAACACGCCGCCGCGATGCACGACGTGGAGTTCGAAACGTCGCTCTACGGGAAGACGACGACGTTCACCGCCGACGACGGGATGGTTACGGCCGTCGCCCAAGCCGCAGAGGGAGTCGAGGGTGTCGATACCGTCGTCGAGCGAGCGCCCATCGGCGCGAGCGAGGACGCCTCGTTCCTCATCGAACGGGTACAGGAGGAAGGTGGCGTGGGGACCTACGTCGGAATCGGTGCGAGCAACCCGTTCGGACACCACACGTCGAAGTTCGACATCGACGAGGACGCGCTGAAAATCGGTGTCGACGTCGTCGTTGAGACGATTCGGTCGCTGTAGCGAAGAGACTCATCAGGAACTCACGAGGGGGCACACACAAAAACGGTCTTCGGCGGAGGCGGCGACGTTGTCGCCGCCTCCGGTACCGTCTCTACCATCGAAATCATCCCCACTACTTCCGTTGTCATCGCTCCGACTGCTACCGTTTTCTCCGTTTCCGACTTCATCACTACAATTTCCGCTGTCCTGGGTACTGACAGCCCAGTCACCGAGTCGGAATTCACTCGCCAGCGTTGTCAAACAACCTCGTCCGAAGGAACCAAATCCCGAATTGTCACGGAGTTTTCGCACGACGGGACGCCGAGGAATAGATTGTTAATCCTCGAAATCCGATGGATGGTATGAGCAGACGAGTTGGTCGCCGTCAGTTCCTCTCCGGTATCGGAGCAACTGTCGGGCTCTCCAGTGTCCCCGCTGCGGGTAGCGTCCGCACCGTCGGTCACAACGCACAGACGAACAGACGACGGGATCTGAACCTCCCACCGAAAACCGACGCTCCAGTGGACGTCCGCGGCGCGATTTACCTCCCAGCGCGCGCGTTCAACCGGTATCAGATGTGGGACGATTACGATCCGGACGTCATCGAACGGGACATGGGCTACGCCGCGAGTCTCAATCTCAACGCGATTCGAACGTGGCTGAGCTACGAATATTGGCTCGTCGAACCGGAAGACCACAAGGAGTCGCTCGAACACCTATTGGACACCGCCGACAAACACGGGATCCGCGTCCTGCTCGGTCTGTTCGACAGCGTCGGACTCGAACCCACGTTCGAGAACCTCGTGAAAAACGACCCCAAAACCGCCGTTCAGACGTTTTCCCCCTCGACGCGGACGGAAGTCACCAAAAACCTGTGGGACGACCCACGCCACTTCATCGAGGAGTTCATGCAACTGTACCGAAACGACGAACGCCTGCTGGCCATCGAATTGACGAACGAACCCGGGTGGAACGCGAAGGACATCCGATTCTTCAAAGAAATCGTCGATACGATGACGTACTACCGCGGCGAAATCCCCCTTTCAGTCGGGTCGACCAGCCTGGCGAACAACGCCCAATATCTGGAATGGGGAATGGACATCCTCCAGTTCCACTACAACTTCGCACGTAATCCGGCGCTGTACAACCGCGTGCTCCAACAGGCTAACAACATCAAGGAAAAACTCGGACGCCCCGTTTGGCTCTCGGAATGGCAACGGATTCGGCCCGGGAACAAGTTCTTTGCCAACGTCTCCGGCAACGCCGCAGTCCCCGACTACTCCTCGCTCGCACCCACCATTCGCAAATCCGGCATCGGAAACTTCTTCTGGTCACTCATGCTCAAACCGGCCTTCTCGCTCTACATGCGACGAAACGGCGTCCTCAACGGCCTGTTTCACGAAGACGGTGCCGTGTGGAGTTTGGACGACGCCCGGAGCATCAAAGCCATGTCCGGCGAACCCGAATTCGATGGCACGGAACGCCGTGAGTACCCCGAATGGGCAAGCGGAATCAGAAAAGACGCCGGGAAAGCACCCGGCGACGAACAGCCAGAACCCTAGCTCACGCGCCGACCGAACCGCGTCCACGCGTGCTGTTCAATTGATTATCGTGGTAATGTAGCGTCGAGTAATCGACGTTCTGACTTCGGTTGTCCACGAGGAGACCGAACAGGTTGTGTGCCGACCGCGAGTGCGCGATGGTCACGTCCGAACTGTTCCAGACCGTAATTCCCTCCGTGCTCTGAACCGTCGTCACGTTCCGAACCGTCACCGACGATGAGTTCCGAAGATGAATCGCACGATTCCAGTGGGACACCCGAACCGAGTGGATAGTCACGTCGGAGACGCCACTGGCGTTATTGACGAGAATGCCGGTCGTATCGGTGACGCCTCTCCCTTTGATCGTGTGACCCGACCCATTCAGCGTTACGTGACTCGAATTGATCACGAGACAACTACCCGTCAGTCCGGTCGCACCGCCGAAATCGGACGCCAAAACGTAGTTTCCCGGCTTCGAAATCGTCCGACAGCCTTTCACGGGCTTCGACGGCTCGGATTTGGAGTCGTGACCCCCACCAAATGGAAGGTTCACAACGTTGAGTGAAAGGGCCACCGCGACGAGGAGAACCAACGGGACGACGATGAGGACTTTCCGACTCGTAGAATCGATGGAGACCATACCTACATCTACCTTTCTTTGGTCAGATTATTAAAACTCAATGGCTTGCGAAACTGTAAGCAGTGTTGTCTTTTCGTAACGGGTCGACATCCCTCGATTTCAGTACTATGCATCACGAGCATAGTAACGGGACATTTCCATCGATGTATCACCACGATAGAAACCGGATGAGACGATGCGGATGACGTACCTCTCGGTAGTCAAATAAATAGAGAAACCCCCACAGAG
The DNA here is from genome assembly GCF_001625445.1 of Haladaptatus sp. R4. NCBI lineage: Archaea > Methanobacteriati > Methanobacteriota > Halobacteria > Halobacteriales > Haladaptataceae > Haladaptatus > Haladaptatus sp. R4. Next base: position 189,630 of record NZ_LWHG01000032.1, read on the forward strand.
CGGTGGCTCTGTGAGGGTAATGAATGAAGTATGAATGGAGGCGGCGAATCGAATTTCCCAGAGGCTCGCGCACTCCAGTACTGACCGAAACGCAGACAGGCTTAA